>NZ_QTNG01000013.1:41450-84620 GCF_003603525.1 Acidaminococcus sp. AM33-14BH
TTGCAGAATCAAGTGGCTTTTGGTCCCCCGCCTTGGCAAGGCGGAACGGCTTTAGCCGTCTCCAAGGCGAAAACACGAAGAGGAAAACATAGAGGCAAACGATTGGAACGCAAAAGAGTGGAAGACAAAAAAACATAAGAGAAGCCCAAAACCGGACGTAGACGTAGGTTCGGTTTTGGGCTCTTAGCTTTTTATAGCTATTGTAAGACGGGGGCTTTTTGAAACGTAGAAATCACGATAGCGGCTGGAACATTCTATGTACAGCCATTTGCCTTAGGACTCGATGCGCGGCATCAATCCGCCTTGGTAAGGCGGATCGGCTTTCGCCGTCTCCATGGCGAAAGCACGGTGGCAAAAGACCGTAAGAAAAATCGGCAAGGTAAGCCCTAACCCGGACGCAGTCGTAGGCTCGGTTTTGGGCTATTAGCTTTTTATAGCCATTGTAAGAGGCGTGGCTTTTTGAAATATAGAAATCACGATAGCAGCTGGAACATCCTGTGTACAGCCATTTGCCTTAGGACTCGATGCGCCGCATCGATCCGCCTTGCCAAGGCGGGGGACCGAAAGCCGCATGTTGCCTCATTCTAATGAGGCAAGCCTGCCCTTTCGGTGGTGGATGAGGAAGGCCAGTGACGTTTCCTTGCGAGCGGTTAGCGAGGCAGATTCGCCCGGAGTTCTGAGGCTGCTTTGGAGCGCAGCGGAAAGCCGAAGAACATGTTTGAGGGCGAATTAAGTTCGGACCCGTTCCCCCGTCAGGGGGCGGTTTGGGTCCGAGCGTCATCCCCTATTGACTCCGGATAAAAAAGACGGCAGAAAGCACCCATGCGTTACCTATCGTAAATCGTGAAACAATCTTTCAGACGACAGGTCATGCCCCATTGTTTCCATAGATTTTTCTATCGAACAGCCAATGGGGGCCCCTCGTGCAGAAAATCGACGCAATCTGGGCCCCGCTGGGCCCCGATTGTCCTCTGTGCAATGAACCCAGATTCGTCCTCATCGTTAATATCGATAAAGAATTAGCAGCCATAGTCTTGGGTCATCTTGTATGCATCGCATTCAGCGGTAACTGCGCCAGTAGGATGCCCAATCTTTCTATATTCCCTTAAGTATGGAGAATGAATTTTTTTGTGCAATAGCTGATTTACTCAAAATAGGTTACACTCCTCGAAATTGATTTATATCCACGTGACAAAGGCTATTGCAGCGGAAACGGCAGTCCGTTTTAACGCACTCCTGAATAAGGTCCTTCAAACAAAAAATACCCCGTGATTGACTCACGGGGATATTTTGTTCACTTTTCAATAGATTTTTCAGCAAAGTCCGCATAAACTATGGATATTTTTCATAAGTTTATTTAATGTCATACATCCCACTCACCCCTTCACGCAGGTTGATGAGAATGTTCTTCAACTGACTGTAATGTTCCAAGAGGACTTTGTGGGTTTCCCGGCCAATCCCGGATTTTTTGTAGCCGCCAAAGGGTGCGCCGGCGGGCAGGTCGTTATAGGTGTTGACCCACATCCGTCCCGTGCGGACGGAACGGGCCACTTTGAGGGCCGTATCGATGTTCTTTGTGAAGACGGCACCGCCTAGACCGTACTCACTGGCGTTTGCAAGGTCAATCACTTCGTCAAGGGTCTTGAATTTCTGGATGACCACAACGGGTCCAAAGATTTCTTCCTGGCAGACGCGGCAGTCATTGGTATGGCTGATGAGGATGGTTGGTTTCATGAAAAAGCCTTTATCACAGCCAGTTTCGGTGTAGCGTTCGCCGCCTGTCACAAGTTCTGCCCCTTCTTCCACGCCGATTTTGACATAGTTCAGGACTTTTTCCTGCTGGGAACGATAAATCTGGGCGCCCAGCTGGGTATTCGGGTCTGTCGGATCCCCAATCCGGACATGTTCAAAGGTGTCTTTCAGGTGGCTGACAAATTCATCAAAGATGCCTTCCTGGACAAAGAGACGGGAACCGGCACAGCAGACCTGGCCCTGATTGAAGAGGATGCCCTTGCAGGCACCGTCAATGGCTTGCTTAAGGTCAGCGTCATCAAAAACGATATTCGCCGATTTACCGCCAAGTTCCAAAGTCACAGGAATCAGTTTGTCACAAGCGGCCTGATAGACGCCGTGACCAACTTCTGTGGAACCGGTAAAGGCCAGTTTATCAAGGTCCGGATGATCCAGAAGCCACTGACCGCTGCGGGAACCTTTGCCGGTAATGAGGTTCACGACCCCTTTGGGCAGGACGCCGTCAATGAGGCGGAGCAGTTCCAGCAGGGACAAAGATGTATGGGAAGACGGCTTAATGACAACCGTATTGCCTGCAGCAAGAGCCGGTGCAAGCTTCCAGCAGGCCATGGTAAAGGGGAAGTTCCAAGGGATGACCTGACCGACGACACCTACAGGTTCATGGAGAACAAGGGACATGGTGTTGTCGTCAAGCATGGTGGCAGAGCCTTCCCATGCGCGCAGGCAGCCGGCAAAATAACGGAAGTGATCCGAGCCTAAAGGAATATCAGCGGCCATGGTCTCACGGATGGGTTTGCCGTTGTCGAGGGTCTCCACAAGGGCCAGCCGTTCCTTATTCTCATCGATGATGTCCGCAATCTTAAGGAGCAGGTTCTGACGCTCAATGGGAGAGGTTTTGGACCAGCTGGGGAGTGCCTCACGGGCCGCCTTGACGGCGCGGTCCACGTCTTGTTTGGTGGCTTCGGCGCACAGAGCCAAGGCTTCCCCATTGGCTGGATTATGGGCGGCAAACGTAGTTCCGTCTGAGGCGGGTACAAATTCACCGTTGATGTACAGACCATATTCTTTTAAAAGATCGACTTTTTGCATCGTTCATGCTCCTTTCAAGTTTGCATCACTATCATAAAAACTACTTTTGATCATTGGATTTGTTAGGTTATCCATCCACCGTTTAACTTGTGTGGATGGATGAACATATTATACTATACCTTTTTGAGTTACAGTTCATTTTTCACAGAAAACCCAACATTTTGTTTTTTAATGCTTTTATAATTTTAAGAATCATTATTATCTATGTTTCCCCAGTTCCTTCCCTTATCAAAAAAACACTGCCTCCGAAGAAGCAGTGTTCGTTCAGTCATGTTCAGTTACTTGCTTTCAAAAAAGACTTTGTAGCCCAGGTAGGTTTCGTACGCATCAGCTTTTGACAGGAGATCGTAGGGAGAATGCATGCTCAGCATGGCGGTTCCGCAGTCAACGACTTCACAGCCCCAATCAGCCATCATGAAGGCAATGGTTCCGCCGCCGCCCTGGTCCACCTTGCCCAGTTCGCCAATCTGCCACGCTACACCGCCATCATTAAAGATTTGACGGACTTTTTGGATGAATTCGCTGTTGGCGTCATTGCTGCCGGCTTTACCGCGAGCCCCCGTGTATTTGGTCAAGGCAAGGCCATAGCCGCAGAGAGAAGAATTATCTTTCTCCGTTACTTCAGGGAACATGGGATCAAGGCAGCTATTGACGTCGCCAGAGAGCATTTCGCTCTTTTCCATGGTTTCGTAAAAGTCCAGCAGGGCCCCGCTGCCCTGGAGGGCCAGCATCTTCATGACAAACTTCACAAAATAGGAGCTCATCATACCTGTGTTCCCGTAGGACCCAATCTCTTCTTTATCCGTAAAGAGGGCCACTTGGGTCTTGGTCCCCGGTTTGGCGGCAAGCAGGGCTTCCAGGTTGGCGTAGGAGCAGACACGGTCGTCCTGGCCATAGGCCGCTATGAGGGAACGATCAAAGCCGACATCACGGCTTTTCATGGCCGGTACCAATTCGAGTTCAGCCGTCGTGAAATCTTCTTCCGTTATGCCATAGGTCTTTTTGAGGAGATTCAAGATGGCGTCCTTGACTTTCTCCTCTTTTCCAGCATGGGAGCCGATGATGGCCTGAAGCTGTTCCCCAGTCACGCCTTCGGCCATGGTCTTTTTCATCTGGTCCTGGGCCATGTGGATCAACAGGTCCGTAATGTAAAAGACGGGATCATTTTCGTCCATGCCGATATTGACCTCGAGCTTCCTGCCATTTTGCGTATAGATGACGCCGCACAGGGCCAGGGGAATGCAGGGCCACTGATACTTCTTGATGCCGCCGTAGTAATGGGTACGGAAGTAGACAAGGCCATCCTGCTCATGGACGGGGTTACCTTTAAGGTCAAGGCGCGGTGCGTCAATATGGGAGCCCACAATCTTCAGCCCTTCCTTGACGGGTTCTTTGCCGATCACGGCAAGGATGACTGATTTGCCTTTTTGGTTCCAATAGACCTTATCTCCCTCATGAAGGGCCTTCAGGTCGTAGAGGAGCTTGAATCCCTTTTTTTCGGCCGCTTCTATGATGAAATTGACGGACTGCCGTTCCGTGCGGGCTTTGTCAAGAAAAGCTTTATATTTCTCGCCATAGGCCATTACGGCTTTTTTCTCGCTGTTATTCATGCGCTGCCATACGGATTCGGTTCTGCTGTATGTTGTTTTCATGATGTTCCTCCTCACAATATGATGAGAAAAGTATAACACAGGTTAAGGATAAAGGGAAAGGGATTTGATCTTTGATGGCGCGCTGCTTTCTCAGCCAGGTTGATGCCTGACGCGCAGCTAGCGGCTGATTCCCACCGAAAAGCCTGTTCAATCGGCCTTACCGAAAAGTAGGATTCCTTTTCCTCGCTACGCAAAACGGGTTGCCCTCTCATACAAAAAGACCATGAAGCACCACGCTTCACGGTCTTTTTATCATCGCTTGCGCGATGTTTGTTACCGGTTGGTAAAGACAGGTTTTCTCTTTTCGAGGAAGGCTGCCATGCCTTCTTTTTGGTCGCGCGTAGCAAAGCAGGATCCGAAGACCTGTGCTTCGTAAGCAAGACCGCTGCGCAAGTCCATGTTCATGCCCGTATTGATGGCATTTTTTGCAGATGCAATGGCCATCGGAGCTTTGCTCATGATCTTGCGGAGAATGGCTTCGCATTCTGGGATGAGGTTTTCCTGAGTCGTAATGCGGTTGATGAGACCAATCCGCAGGGCTTCTTCAGCGTCAATCATGGACCCAGTATAAATCATCTCTTTTGCTTCGCCCGTCCCGATAAGGCGGGCCAGACGCTGGGAGCCACCGAATCCCGGAATGATGCCGTAGTTGACTTCCGGCTGACCAAATTTGGCGTTGTCGGAAGCAAAACGGAAATCACAGGCAAGGGCCAGTTCGCAGCCGCCGCCCAGGGCAAATCCGTTGATGGCTGCTACGACAGCAACAGGGATGCGTTCAATGGCGTTAAAGACAGCATGACCAAGGACGGAGAAGCAGCGGGCTTCCGTTACGGTCATTTTGCTCATGGCGCCAAGGTCAGCACCAGCAACAAAGGATTTGGGGCCGGCACCGGTAATGAGGACGGATTTTGTCGCAACGTCAGAAGCCAGGCGATTGAAGCAGTCCTTCATTTCTTCCAGGGTCAGCGTGTCCAGGGCATTCAAGGCTTTCGGACGGTTGATGGTTACCGTCGTGATGCCGTCTTCTGCCGTATTAACAAGCAGGTTCTTGTATTCATACATCCTGTTCACCGCCCATCATTTCTTGTAATCGTAGAATCCTTTGCCGGTCTTGCGTCCCAGATAACCAGCTTCGACCATCTTGCGGAGCAGCGGGCACGGACGGTATTTCGGATCACCAAATTCCTTGTAGAGGACTTCCATGATGGCAAGGACCGTATCGTTGCCGATAAGGTCAGCAAGGGCAAGAGGTCCCATCGGATGGTTGAAGCCGAGTTTGGCAACGGCATCGATGTCTTCCGCGCTGGCAACGCCTTCCATCAGGGTAAAGATGGCTTCGTTCAGCATAGGGATCATGATCCGGTTGCCGACAAATCCAGCAGAATCCTTGACGGCTACAGGGGTCTTATCAAGGGCTGCAGCCAGGTCATACACTTTTTTGAAGGTATCGTCGCTCGTAGCAAGGCCGCGGGTGACTTCCACCAATTTCATGACAGGAGCCGGGTTAAAGAAGTGCATGCCGATGAATTTATCAGCTCTCTTCGTGAACCCGCCAAGCATGGTGATGGAAACGGAAGACGTGTTGCTGGCAATGATGGCATCTTCCGGGCAGAGTTCATCAAGGGTCTGGAAAATGTCTTTTTTGATCTTGACGTTTTCCGTAGCTGCTTCAATGGCCAGATGAACGTTGCAGGTTTCCTTCGTCATCTCAACAACACCGGTGATACGGCCCAGGGTCGCTTTTTTCTCATCTTCGGTGATACGGCCTTTTTCTACGCTGCGCGTAAGGTTCTTTTCAATATTTTTGATCCCGCGGTCAACAAATTCTTGTTTGATATCGCGGAGTACAACCTCTACACCATGAGCAGCCATGACTTGTGCAATACCGCTGCCCATTTGACCAGCGCCGATAACCATAACTTTCTTTAATTCCATAACTGAATATCTCCTTTTAGGGTAAATTCATGCAGTGGATAGCTGCATGGGAAACAGTGCCGCGAAAGGTTTTGGAAGCAAGCGCAGCTTCCGGGTCCTGTCAGTATACCCACAGCGATCCCTCTGCACCCTCTAATGTGCAGAAAGATATTTACAACTTTTCAGAGAACGATCGATACTTTATATCCCCCGTCCCCATAGGGGGCGAGGGATCAAAGTGTCATCAATCAGCAGGAATGCCGAGCGAGATTATTTCTTCTTTTTGTCGCTCAAGAGATCACGGGAGATGACCATACGCTGAACTTCGTTGGTGCCTTCGTAGATCTGGGTGATCTTAGCGTTACGCATATAGCGTTCAGCCGGATAGTCAACGGTGTAGCCGTAACCACCAAAGATCTGGACAGCATCAGTCGTAACTTCCATGGCAACGTCGGAAGCAAAGCACTTAGCCATAGCAGCGGCTGCAGAGTACGGTTTGCCTTCGTTCTTCAGGTTAGCTGCACGATAAACGAGCAGACGGGCAGCTTCGATCTTCATGGCCATATCAGCCATCTTGAAGCTCAGGGCCTGGAATTTGCAAATGCTGCGGCCGAACTGTTCACGTTCCTTGGAGTATTTCACAGCAGCGTCGAGGGCGCCCTGTGCGATACCCAGAGCCTGCGCGGCAACGCCGATACGGCCGCCGTCCAGGGTCTGCATAGCAATCTTGAAGCCTTCGCCTTCTTTGCCGAGCAGATTTTCTTTAGGAACTTCGCAGTCTTCAAAAATCAATTCAGCTGTCAGGGAGGTGTGACCGCCCATCTTGTCTTCGATCTTGCCGAAGCGGAAGCCAGGCATGCCTTTTTCTACGATGAAAGCGGAAATGCCGTGTACGCCAGCGCTCTTATCGGTCATAGCAAAGATGACATAGGTTTCAGCTTCGCTGCCGTTGGTGATGAAGATCTTGGAGCCGTTCAGGATGTATTTGTCACCCTTCAGAACAGCCGTGGTCTGCTGAGCGGAAGCATCCGTACCAGCGGACGGTTCGGTCAGGCCGAAAGCACCAATGGTGCGGCCTTCGCAGATCGGGGTCAGGTATTTTTGTTTCTGTTCTTCCGTACCGAACATGTAGATCGGCGTTGCGCACAGGGAAACGGAAGCGGAAAGGGTGATACCCGTACCATCATCGACTTTGGACATTTCTTCAACAGCCAGGATGTAGCTGAGAACGTCCATGCCAGCTCCGCCGTATTCTTCAGGGAAGCAGATGCCTTGGAAGCCATTTTCGATCATTTCGTTGATGATCTTGCGGTCCCAAACGTGGTTCTTGTCTCTTTCTTCAATGGTCGGAGCCAGGAATCTTTCTGCAAAGTCAGCAGCCTGCTCCTTAATCATTTGTTGGTCTTCAGTCAGATTAAAATCCATGAATCATTCCCTCTTTCTCCACTTTTTTTAAGTGATTGATGATTATAACATTTCCACAACAGCAGACGTACCCATACCGCCGCCGATGCAGAGCGTTGCCAGGCCAAGCTTCTTATCGCGGTTTTTCAGTGCGTACAGAAGCGTTACAAGAATGCGGGCGCCGGAAGCCCCAATCGGGTGACCGAGGGCAATGGCACCGCCATTGACGTTGACTTTATCAGGATCGAAGTTCAGCTCACGGCCGACTTCTACGAACTGAGCAGCAAACGCTTCGTTGGCTTCGATGAGGTCAAGGTCCTTGACTTCCAGACCTGCCTTGGAGAGGGCTTTGCGGCTTGCAGGGATAGGCCCAATGCCCATGATGGCAGGATCGACACCGGCAGAAGCATAGGACAGGATCTTCGCCATCGGTTTGATGCCGAGTTCCTGTGCTTTTTCCGCGCTCATGATGACAAGGGCGGCAGCCCCGTCGTTCAGACCGGAAGCGTTGCCAGCCGTGACCGTGCCGCCTTGTTTAAAGGCAGGACGCAGTTTGGCCAGGATTTCCGTCGTGGTTCCTTCACGCGGGAATTCATCCGTATCAAATACGGTTTCGCCCTTTTTGGTTTTGATGGTAACAGGAACGATTTCGTCCTTGAAAGCACCGCTCTTGATGGCCGCAATGGCTCTTTGCTGGGAACGGGCAGAAACTTCGTCCTGGTCTTCACGGGTTACGCCGAATTTTTCAGCGACGTTTTCGGAAGTGATGCCCATGTGATAGTTATTGAACGCATCCCACAGACCATCCTTGATCATGACATCGACGAGTTTGCTGTCGCCCATACGCAGACCCCAACGAGCTTTGCCGCTGGTAACAAAAGGAGCGTTGGACATGCTTTCCATACCGCCGGCAACGACGATGTCGTTATCGCCAGCCAGGATGGACTGAGCAGCCAGTTCCACACATTTCAGGCCGGAACCGCAGACTTTATTGACAGTAAAAGCAGGAACTTCAATAGGCAGGCCAGCTTTGATGGATGCCTGACGAGCAGGGTTTTGGCCCAGTCCAGCTTGGAGGACGTTACCAAAAATGACTTCGTCAACTTTTTCACCAGGGACATTAGCTCTTTTCAGGGCTTCCTTGATGACAATTGCACCGAGTTCAGGGGCAGACAGGGGAAGCAGGCTGCCACCAAATTTGCCGATAGCCGTTCTTACAGCACTTGCAATTACAACTTCGCGCATAACTAAATCATCCCTTCTTCAACAAGTTGTCGGTGACCTTTTCACCGATAAGTGAAGGCCGCCTTAACAGGTAAGGACATATATGAACCAAGGCTCATATTTTCAGGTTTCACTTATGTATTTAATTATACACTAATTATGATTTGAATGGAACGGGAAAACCAAAAATTGTGAAAATTACGAGGAAATCGAAGAAAAAACCTTGAATAGGGCGAAAAAAACAGGCCCCCTCCCCTTCCTTTCCCTGTCTTTTTCCTGCAGGGACTTCTCTTTTTGTCCTTAGTGCAACGTCGTTCCAAGGTGTCTAAAAGGGGCTGTGACGAAATGAGAAGTGCTCATTTTTCACAGTCCCCTTTGGTTTCTTCACGTTTACTTCCAAAGTAAACCTCTTTCGGTTGAAATTCAAGGGCGCGAATTAACGTGAAAAAGTACTCGCCATCTCCGTATCCGCAGGCTCTCCTTTTGGACGCTTTTATCTTTGCAGCCCTAACTAGAACTAGGGCCTGAATTCCGCTGCCTAGTGAAGCTTCAAACCAGCGCTTCCATCCCGCAACAGCCTTGTATAGCTCCTAAACTCATAAAGGGCTATCATCTCTTCCTTCATGGAATAACATATTGCCTGGTTCTCGTGTTCGGCCAAGATATCCTGCAATGCTACTTTTTCCTTGAAATTCATTTTATCTTCATTGGCTAGAAATGACCAGCGGGCCATCTTCAACATACGGCAGCTCTTCTTTTCCTTGGACCTCCGCTCTCAAAAACTGGTTTATCTGCAGCAATTGCATCTTTTAATGCTTCTTGCATATCGTTGTCGTTATCCCTATGCATTTTATTCTCATCAAATCTTGCTGCACCTATTCCTACCCGAATTGAGCCTGCATGCAGCAATAATCATACACAACCGCAGATTAGGTTGGCAAATGGTTCATCAGAATACATTTTCTGACCATGATGGGGTCAACAGTCGGTATATTTCCTTTCACTCCAAATTACTATTTCCTAGCTGCCATCAAAAGGGTCTTCTGGCATAAACAGAGTAAATGATAGCTTACCATTCTGCATTCTTTTGAATCGTATAATGAGTAAAGGATATTTTTTCTCCCAACGTATGGTTCAGTCGCTTATATTTTGGAAGAGTTAATGCTCTTTTTCAATCGTGAGTAGTCATTTTGTCCACAAATATACGTGAAAAGCAAAAAAAAGATTAATCTGTTGGTAACGGAAACAGGTTACTGGCAGGTCTTTTCGCCAGCCAAAAAGGCGCGGATTCATCCTAACAGATGTCGCTTATGCCGCACTTCCTATTTTTCAGCATAGACGCAAAAGGAGCCCTGAAGAAATGACACGTTCATTTCTTCAGGGCTCCTTTTTATAAGGGCTGCTTTACCGCAGTCCAATCAGCCGCAAGACAAAAAAAATGGCGGCAATGATGATGAAGTATCCCACAAAAGGAAGCATAAGGGAAAGAAAGACGGGGATAAGAAGGACCAAAAAGACGATGATGCCCACGGCAACAAGTCCCAGATGGCCCAAAAGGAAGTTCAGGACCCGCAGGCGGAAAGGTTTTGCTTCTTCCTGGGCCTGTTTCAGGTCATCCTGGTCCATCACGCGATATGTATCCGAATCGGGAACCTGATCGATGGTCACGCCTTCAAAAGCGTCCCGTTCATCTTCCGTCAGGACTTCGGCGGCAATATCGTCATTGGGCGTATGGCAATTGGGACATTCCGCCAAATGATCGGGATATTCCAAACCGCAATGAGAACAGATCATGGTTTCCTCCTACGATAAATTGCTGAACATCATCATATACCCCACTTCCGTCAGATAGCGGGGATCGGATGGTTCCAGGGAAAGGGCGCTGCGGATGGTCTGGTAGGCTTCGGCAATATGATGCTGCGGAAGGCCCAGGGATTCAGAGAAGAAAGGTTTCTTCTGGGCAGCCCGTTTTTCATTGATTTCAAGGAAGTTTTCAAAAATACCGGCGGCCCAGCGTTCCGGCCCAAGGGCAGAAAGGTTGGGATCCGTCTTCAAAAAATCATGCCACAGCCGGCGAGCAAAATAAAACTCCGTAATGCCAAAACCCGCAGCGGCCATGATTTCCTTGACGGCCTGTTCCGACCGGTCCAGCGCGGGGGTCATGCGGGGCGGCTTATAGTCCTTGATGGCCGTCTTATAGGGAAACGCCACAGCGGCAGGATTATTTGACACAAGGGAAACAATCCTGCGGACAAAAAGAGGATTGGCCGCCATGAAGTCACTCCACGTAAGATCAGGGCCCTGAATCAGGAACCAATCCAGACATTGCTGCAGGATGGTATGAAGCTTATTTCTTGAAAGGGGAGACAGGCGGAAACTCTTTTCATAGTTCATGCACAAACTTTGGTTCTGGAAGATATTACCCAAAATGACGTCCCCCAAGTCATGATGACTTGCCATTTCCGGGGTCATATTGACATAAAAGTGATCCCCCGTCATCAGGTCTTCTGCCAGGCAGCGCGTTTCATCAAGGACCTCACCGAGGACAAATAGACGCAGGCGGGCACGGCTCAGTTCATAGGCAAGGGTTTCGTAATGTGTGCCGCTGTGTTCGGCAAAAAATGAAATGGGCGTATCGGCCGTATCCATGGTCCGATAATTAAAAAGAAAGTAATCCCAGAAGCCTTTCCAGAAGTCCGTTTCTTCCGGTCCTTCAAGGTCCAGGCGGCCTTCGGCATGCCGGTAGAGCCGCATGGCGCGGTCAAGGTCCGGCGTAAAGCGGCTTGTCTGGAAGAACATGTTGATTTCTCCCATGATTTCCTCAAGTCCCACACCGGCATGCAGGAAGATGTTGCCTTCTGGTGGTGGGCCAACCCACGTTTCCCATTCCTCCTCCCCTTTTTGCAGCTGTCCGTGGCATGTCACAATGGCCACGGTCCCGTCTTCATTTAAAAGGGTTTTTGCTGCAAGGTGCGGCGCCAGGACGCTCATGAGAACGCCGCGTTCCTTCATAAGGACAAAGAAACGCTCCAGTGTGTCAAGGAACGCCTTGATTGCGTCGTACGTCCCCATGAATTCAACAATATAGCGGCAGGCCCAAATCACGCAGCCTACAAGGATTTCCTCCGTTACATCCTGCATCTCCAACATATCATTTTCCAGATAGATGCAGAAGATGCTGAGATTGTCCCACTCTTTTTGAAGGGCCTTGTCATCCATGCCCTGCCAAGCACATTTGCGGATATAGGTTTCAACGTCATCCCGGGGTATGACCATGTTCCAGCCGTCGTCGTTCGTATAAAAATCGTTGATGTAATCGTAGACGTTATCCATTTGGGATTTCCTAACTGAAATTGATTATTCCATCACCCGTGAAGGACAAAGATCCAAAACGGGGCACTCGCTGCAGCGGGGGTTAGGGGCCTTGCAGACCTTACGGCCATGCCAGATGAGCCAGTGATGGGCCTCGCCCCACTTTTCCTTGGGAATCTGCTTTTGCAGGTCATGCTCAGTCTCCAGGGGATCTTTTCCAGCGGAAAGACCCAACCGATGGGAGACACGGAAAACATGGGTATCAACGGCAATGGCCGGTTTTCCAAAGGCCACACTCAGCATGACATCGGCAGTCTTGCGTCCTACACCGGGAAGACTCAAGAGGGCCTTCATCTCCTGAGGAATCTCGGAATGGAAGTCATCAATAAGTTTTCGGCACGTAGCAAGGATATTGCGTGCTTTGGAATGATAAAGGCCGCAGTCATGGATGAGGGCTTCCATTTGTTCAAGGGTCAGGGCGCCCAGCTTCTCCGGCGTATTGTACTTTGGAAAAAGGCGCTTTGTAACAATATTGACCCGTTCATCCGTGCACTGAGCAGAAAGGATGACCGCCACCAAGAGTTCAAAAGGGGTGGTATAATGCAGGGCCGTTCCCTGTCCTTTATAGGTTTCTTCAAGACGTTCCAAGATGAGCTTATTGCGTTCTTTCTTGCGCATCAGTTTGTCAGGCTCCTAACTGGGGCTGGAATGCGCCCACCGCGATGGATAAAGGTATCGGGCTTAAAGGTATTGACGGCAATGATAGGCGCATATCCTAACAGGCCGCCAAATTCAACTTTATCGCCCACGCTCTTGCCCGGTACGGGAATGACGCGAACAGCCGTGGTTTTATTGTTGATCATGCCAATGGCCGATTCATCTGCAATGATGGCGGAAATGGTTTCTGCCGTCGTATCGCCGGGGATGGCAATCATGTCAAGACCGACGGAGCAGACACAGGTCATAGCTTCAAGTTTTTCAATAGTGAGGCACCCTTGTTCCACAGCATGGATCATGCCAGCATCTTCACTTACAGGAATGAAGGCACCGGACAGGCCGCCGACATAACTGGAAGCCATGAGACCGCCTTTTTTGACCGCATCGTTCAGCATGGCAAGGGCCGCTGTCGTACCGGGCGCGCCGCAGCATTCCAGACCAATTTCCTCAAGGATGTGGGCCACGCTGTCACCTACAGCCGGCGTTGGGGCAAGGGACAGGTCAATGATTCCGAATTGGGTTCCCAGCCGTTTGGCCGCTTCTTGGGCCACGAGCTGTCCGACGCGGGTAATCTTGAAAGCTGTTTTTTTGATGGTCTCGGCTACGACACCAATATCGGCCCCACGGCAGCCTTCAAGAGCGTGCTTGACAACACCAGGGCCGGAGACACCGACATTGATGACTGTCTCCGGTTCCGTAACGCCGTGGAAAGCGCCTGCCATAAAGGGATTGTCTTGGACAGGGTTGCAGAAAACAACGAGTTTGGCGCAGCCTAAAGCATCCTGATCACGGGTCAAATCGGCCGTTTTTTTGACAACTTCCCCCATGCGGCGCACGGCATTCATGTTGATGCCGGCCTTGGTGGAGCCAACAGCCACGGAAGAACAGACAATATCCGTTGTGGCCAAGGCTTCTGGAATGGAATCGATCAGGATGGAGTCACCATGGGTGCAGCCTTTTTCCACAAGGGCGCTGAAGCCGCCAATGAAGTTGACGCCAACGGCTTTGGCCGCGTCGTCAAGGGCTTTGGCCAGCGGCACGTAGGTATCGGTCTGGCAGGCTTCACCTACAAGGGAAATAGGCGTTACAGAAATGCGTTTATGGATGATGGGCACACCGAGCTCCGCTTCAAGGTTGGTCCCCACCTTGACCAGGTCCTTGGCGCAGCGTGTAATCTTATCATAGATCTTACGGGCGCAGACAGTTACATCAGGGTCGGCGCAGTCGCGCAGGCTGATGCCCATCGTAATGGTTCGGACGTCCAGGTTATTTTCCGTGATCATCCGGGTTGTTTCAAGGATATCGTTTGTGTTGTACAGCATGGAAACCTCCTCAGCAATCAGATCCGGTGCATAGCCGTAAAGATTTCTTCACTCTGGACGCGGATCTCAAGGCCCAGTTCTTTTCCTAAGGCAGCCGCTTTATCCTTTAGGTCTTCAACACAGATGGTGGCTTTGCTCATGTCACCGATCAGCACCATGTTGAAAAAATCATCCGTAATATTTTGATTGATATTGAGGATATTCACTTGATGTTTAGCCAACAGGTCACTGGCCCGAGCAATGATTCCCACTTTATCAATTCCCACAATCGTCATGACAATGCGCATGGTCTCCCATCCTTCCTTAACTAGAACTAAAATAGAGTTGTTCTTTTATTATACGATAGGAATGAAAACTCTTCAACGGATTCAGAACAATGTTTGAAATTCCTTCATACTTTTTCCCCCATCCCAGAAATCATCCAAAAGGGAAAAAGACAAGAAAATGTGTAAGGTCATACAAGCACTTACCTGTTTCATTCTTTACAAACATTTTATAAGAAAATAGAGATATCATTCGACAAATAAAGTTCCTTGTGCTATGATAAGGATACCAAAATACAAGGAGGATGTATCATGCAGGAATATAAACCCTTTAAGTCTGGTAAAGTCCGCGAAATCTACGACATTGGTGACAGCCTTATCATGGTGGCTTCCGATCGCATTTCCGCTTTCGACCACATCCTGAAAAACACCATCACCGATAAAGGGGCCGTCCTGACCCGCCTTTCCAAATTCTGGTTTGAATTCACCAAAGATGTCATTCCGAACCATATGCTTTCCGTAGATCCTGCTGATATGCCGGAATTCTTCCGCACACCGGAATTTGCCGGCAAGAGCATGAAATGCCAGAAGCTCGACATGATTCCTGTAGAATGCATCGTCCGTGGGTATATTACCGGCTCCGGCTGGGAATCCTATCAAAAAAATGGAACCGTCTGCGGCATCACCCTGCCGGCAGGTCTGAAAGAATCCCAGAAACTGGCTGAACCCATCTTCACGCCGAGCACCAAGGCAGAACTGGGTGATCATGATGAAAACATCTCCGAAGCCCAGTGTGTGGAATACCTTGAAAAACGCTTCCCCGGCAAAGGGGCTGAATACACAAAAGCCATCAAAGAGGCGACCATTGCCCTTTATAAAAAATGTGCTGATTATGCCTACACGAAGGGCATCATCATTGCCGATACCAAATTTGAATTTGGGCTTGATGAAAATGGTCAGATCGTCCTTGGCGATGAGATGCTGACGCCGGACAGTTCCCGCTTCTGGCCGCTTGCTGGCTACGAAGTTGGAAAGAGCCAGCCCAGCTACGACAAACAGTATGTCCGTGACTGGCTGAAAGCCAATCCTGACAGCAACTATCTCCTGCCCCAGGATGTCATTGATAAGACCATTGAAAAATATAAAGAAGCCTACGAAAAGATTACGGGTGAAACATTCTAATAAGAAAAAAAACGGCACCGCTTGGCGGTGCCGTTTTTTTTAGGAAAAAGCAGCGAAAGCTGTTCCTGAATAAGCTGAATGGATCCTGATTATGGCAAAAAGGATGAGGGGCCTGGAAGAACCCTAAAAACGGTCCCTTTCCCACCTGTATGGCGCTTCGGCAGTCCTTTTTTTCATCTTGACAAGGCGGATTCTTTCGTTTATCCTATATTTAGTTGAAAGTTCAACTATTAAGGAGGAACCATGAACCTGACCAATGAACTGCTTCGCCATTTGGGCACCATCAGCCGCGTCATCCATTCCCTGATGGATATGAAGTTCCAATCCTATGGACTCAAACGCGGCCAATTTATCTTTTTGACCCGCATCTGTGAAATGCCTGGCCTCTGTCAGACAGACCTGACTGAGCTCGTCAGCGTAGACAAGGGGACAACGGCCAAGGCGGTAAAAAAGCTTGAGGACGCACATCTCATCAGCCGCCGAAAGATAAAGACGGACAAACGGATGTGGCATCTTTATCCAACGGATATCGGAAAGAAACTTTATGAAAAATTGATTGAAGAGGAAAATCGCCAGATTGCAGTGGGTCTTGCGGGGTTTTCCCAGGAAGAGGTCCGGACCCTGCTGGATCTCATGCAGAAATTGAGGACCAATATCCAGATTGATTGGAAAAATCATGAATAAGGAGGCTGGCAGCATGAAACTGGTAAAAGCAGAAAGAACAGATGCCATTCGCATCATGGAAATCATCAACGAGGCCAAGGCTTTTCTAAGGAGTCAGGGCGTCAATCAATGGCAGACGGGATATCCGGCCATGGCGGATATCAACAAGGACCTGTCAGACGGCATCGGCTATGTGCTCAAGGATCAGGGACGGATTGTCGGCTATGCCGGCATCGATGCCCGCGGCGAGGCTGCCTATGACACGCTTCAGGGTCACTGGCTCAATGACGAGCCTTATCTTGTCATCCATCGGATGGCTGTCGACTGCACCATCCGCGGCAAGGGCCTTTCCCAGGAAATGTTCAAGGCCTGTGAAAACTTCGCCAGGCGTGAAGGGATTCAAAACATCCGTGTCGATACGGATGAGGACAACAAAATCATGCGCCACATCCTCGAAAAGATGGGGTTCGTCTATACGGGAACAATTTGGTTTGATAATAGCACAAAGATTGCCTTCCAAAAGGTTCTCTGATCATTTAGAGGAAGCTTTTCATCCAAGTTTTCCCCTTTATCCTATCTGACTGCGTCTAAACGGAGGTTTTCTATGCAGGCACCCAGTCACCCCGCTTCGGGGCCCTCTCTATTTTTCTGCGGGTTATCCGCCGTCCTCCTTTATGGCATCAGCGGCGGCATCCGCAGCGATATTGGAATCCTTCTGGAGCCACTCAGGGAAGCTACAGGCCTTTCTTATGGGGGCCTGAGTTTTGCCATTGCGGTCCTGCAGCTTTCCTTTGGTCTTTCGCAGCCTTTTTGGGGGCTCCTTGCAGCTAGGCGTTCCCACCGTTTCGTCCTTCTTAGCGGCGTGGGGCTTTTCCTTCTAGGGTTACTGGGGCTGTCCCTCTTCCGCTCCCTTTGGGGCCTTGTGCTCACCCTTGGTCTATGTCTAGGCTGCGGCGCTGGAGCAATCTCATTTGGTCTGCTTCTTGAAACCGTCATTTTCGCCGTAGGACCTCAAAAAGGGGCCCTCATTTCGGGCTTTATCAATGCTGCAGCCGGCCTTGGCTCAACCTTTTTTTCCCCGCTTCTTTCCAGGCTTTCCCTTGTAGGCGGAATCCCGACGGTCTCTGTTGTGCTCAGTCTGATCATGATTGGAACCCTTCCCTTTCTTTTTTATTTGACGCAGCCCCTAAAAAGAACGGATCTTCAGGAAAAAGGTCCTGTTCCCGAAGCTTCTTTTAGCCTCCTCCTTCAAGGAGCCCTAAAGCGGCCGGAATTTCGATATCTATTGGGAGCATTTACTACTTGCGGCTTTCATATGGCGCTGATTGAAGCCCATCTTTTCTCACAGCTGCTCTCCTATGGTCTTCAAAGGCCACGCGCCGCCCACGCCTTTGCAGCCTATGGTCTGTCAACAGTCATTGGTGCGCTGATTTCCGGATATTTGTCCGGCCATGTTTCCAAAAACCGTCTTCTGACCATTTACTATGGCTTCCGTGCGGGTTTGACAGCCATATATCTCTTTTTCCTGCCAAAAACTTTCCTGTCGGCCCTTTTCTTTTGCATAGGTCTCGGCATGTCCGGCGGGGCCACAGTTACGCCGACGTCAGGAATCGTCACGGAGCGTTTTCCTCTTGCCCAATCGGCAGCACTTGTGGGACTCCTTTTTTTAGGGCATCAGCTAGGCGCCTTTCTCAGTGCATTTTTGGGCGGCATGACCGTGGCTGCAACAGGAAGCTATCAAGGCATCTGGGGAATCGATATCGTGTTTTGTCTTCTGGCGTCCTATCTAAGTGCCAAGATTTTGCCTCATCAACAAGGGAAATAGATTGGATCCAATTGTAAATCATAAATCAAAAAGGTCCCATATGGGGCCTCTTTTTTATGCACTCCCAAATAGAGCATTTCTCATAGAATAAAATAGAAGTTTTCCCGTCCCCTACGCGCCCAAAATCTTGACAAGCTCTTTCCATGCAGTACAATAAGACAGGATTACAACGTATTTTCTGATTCATAAGGAGGATTTCATTTGTCAAAAGATCGTTTATGGACACCTCAATTCATGACTATGGGGGGAGGGAATTTCTTTTATTTTCTATCCCAATATCTGCTGGTTGCGGCCATGCCGTTATACATCCTGGAAGAACTTCATGGAAACGAAAGGGACGCGGGCCTTGCCATGACGTATTTTCAGCTGGGGACCGTTTTATGCCGTCCGTTTGCAGGAAAGATCATTGATTCCTTGAACAAACACAGGCTGCTCGTGGCGGGATCATGTGCGTTCCTTCTCATCATGACGGCCTTTTTCTTTTTACGAACCTTGCCGGCCGTCTTTGGACTGCGCTTCCTACACGGTGCAATTTTTGGCGTCACATCGACGGCGGCTGCTGCCGTAGCAGCTCTTGTCCTGCCGCTTTCACGCAAAGGGGAAGGCATCGGTTACTTTGCCCTTTCAACCAATCTTGCCATGGTTGTAGGCCCCCTCGTTGGACTTCTTCTCATGCAGTATTGGGGACCATCCGCGGTCTTTTTCTTTTTGATCCTCGGGGCTCTCTTTACGCTGATTGCTATGATCTGCAACGCGCTGCCGTCCTCTGTGACCCGTCCCAGTGCCTCCTTCCGCTCTTTTTCAGTAACAGATCTCATTGAACCCCGCTCCGTCATCCCTTCTTTATTTGGGGGCTTGGTCTTTTTTTCCTATGGCGGTATGCTCACCTTTATCCCGCTTTATGCCAGAAGCCTTGGACTGGCTTCTGTAACAAGTCTCTTTTTTGTTGTCTTTGCCCTCATCATCATCGTCACACGGCCGGTCATTGGACATCTTTTTGATACAAAGGGCCCGGATTATATCGTTTATCCGGGGTTCATCGTCTTTCTTCTGGGATTCATCCTTTTTGCATCCATTTCAAGTCTCACGGGGCTGCTGCTTTCAGGAGCCGTGCTGGGACTTGGTTTTGGGGCCCTCTCACCGGCTTTTCAGACCCTTGCCGTGACCATGGCACCGCCCTCCCGGGCCGGGGTCGCCACAGCCACTTATTTTTGGGCTCTTGACATCAGTGTCGGCCTAGCGGCCTATTTACTGGGACTTGCGGCGGCTGAATGGGGCTATGCCATGATGTATGGCGTCATTTGTCCTGCCGTACTTGTCGGGGCTGCTGTCTTGTATCTTGTCTGGAGACGCAGGGAAAACTGATGAAAGAACCCGAAATAAGCTCATTTTTCCACCTTTATGCATCGCTTTCTACCCTATCATGAGTCTATGACAAAGGCCCAACAGCCAATATTGGCTGTTGGGCCTTTGCTCAAAAGAAAGAAAAACCATGACGAAACTTTTCCAAATTGCCTTGCCAAGGCGGGATGGCTTCTGCCGTCTGGAAGCAGAAAATCTTAACTGGCAGGCAGGGATTCACGGGCCTGACGCAGACCCGCTTCCCCATAGCGGATAAAGATGGCGTCAAGCTGGGCAATCATCTTATCCTTTTATTCAGGAATCCTCCCATAGATAGGGGTGATGATGGAGGCATTTGTTGCGTCAATCAGCGTCGGATTCTTAAGACGTGTCAGGAATTCCTTCAGTTCCAAAACGCGTTCTTCTTCTGTTGCCTCCTTGAATACACCGATTCTCACGTCCTTCATGAGCGGCGTATCGGGGAATAGGGTGAGTCCTGCAATAAGGATCCTGTCAGGGTGCAGCTGATTGAGGATGTCAGCACTCTTTTGGGCGTGTCCGAGACCGTAGCCGCACCCCCCAATCCGCTGAGGAAAATCACTTCATATGGAAGGCCCGCTTCGATGATTTCTTCCGATGTGCAGCCCTTATTGACAAAGGAAAGGACTTCATCGTCCCCGCTCTCGATACCGATCATGATTTCATCAAGTCCATGGGCCTTGATTTTGCAAATCTCTTCGACGCTTTTGTGCTTAAAATCAGAAATGATGGCATACGCGGAAATCCGCGCCTTCGGGTAATAGGTCCGCATGAGATCCCAGACAGCAATCTGCTTTTCCGTGCTGAGAGCAAAGGAATCACCGCCGGACGCCCAGATTTTTCTTGCATCAGGCCATTTCTCCTTTGCTTCTTTGAGATCGGCCTCAATTTGGGATAAAGGCGCTGCCATAAAGGGTGTATCGTGATAGAAATTGCAAAACGTACGGGCATTATGCGTTGAGCCTGCTGTGACCTTCGATAAAAAGACTGTCCGCATCTGTTAGCGGGCGAATGACAGGGCCATGAAAATGCCTAAAAGTGTCTCCTTTTAAATCTATATATCGCTTATTTTCGATATATTAGGGTAAAAAATAAACTGCCTGCGAGAACAGTTTACATGGTCTTGCTCTTTTTCCTCCTTTATAGTTCTGTCTTGATAAACTCGGCTAAGGTTTGGATATTCGCTTCATTTCTTCGGTAATAGGTCCACTTTCCAAAACGGGCAGACTCCAAAAGGCCTGAACGCTGCATCAGATCGAGGTAATGGGAAACAGTCGATTGGGAAATACCCAGCTTTTCTTGGATGCTTCCAACACAGACAGCGTTCTCGAAGCTGTCTCCTTCGGGGATATGAAGACCCTGAGGAGGAAAATGGGCAGAGGGGTCTTTCAGCCAGGTGAGGATCTGGAGCCGTATGGGATTGGAAAGGGCTTTAAAAAGTTCTACCTGATTCATGGTTTTATGATATCTATAATTTTCGATTTATCAATACATTTTTGACACAAGAATCAGGTCGAGCCTTTGATCCTTTCTCCTTTCTAAAAAAGCAGTTCCCCTAAAGCCATAAGGACTTCGTGGGAACTGCTTTGCTCTTTCTTTAGATGTACTTTCCTGTTTTACTTTCCTTGCATTGGGCCACTTCTCCCGGCGTACCGCACGTAACGATGGTGCCGCCTTCTGCCCCACCGCCGGGACCCATGTCGATGAGATAGTCGGCATTGCGGATGACGTCGAGGTCATGCTCAATAACAACAACGGTCGCTCCTTGCGAAACAAGCTCATCAAAGACGTGAAGGAGTGTCTCCGTATCAAGGGGATGAAGGCCGATGGTCGGTTCATCAAAGACAAAGATTGTATCTTCCTGCCCCTTTCCCATGTCGCTGGCAAGTTTCAGCCGCTGCGCTTCACCGCCGGAAAGGCGGGGCGTTGCTTCTTTCAGCGTCAGATACCCCAGGCCCAAGTCTTTCAGGATGCGCAGTTTTTCCGAGACCTTCTTGAGCCCCTTGGCAGCCTCAAGGGCATCATCGATATCCATAGCCATGAGTTCCGGCAAGGAATATGCCGCGTTGCTTTTCTGCATCTTCTTTTTCACAAGGTCCGCTTCTTTTCGGTACCTCGTTCCATGACACTCCGGACAGGTAATGATCACATCAGGCAGGAACTGGACGTCAAGGTTGATTTCCCCCGTGCCATCGCAGAGCGGGCAGCGCAGGCTCCCCGTATTATAGGAAAAGTCCCCTGCTTTAAGGCCCTGTGCCTTTGCCTCCGGCAGGCGGCCGTAGACTTTGCGCAGTTCATCATGGACATCGGCGTACGTTGCCACCGTAGAGCGGACATTGATTCCTATGGGCGATGCGTCGATGAGTTTAATACCGTGAATGCCTGACGCGTCAAGACGTGTCACATGGGGCGGAAGTGCCTCCCCTTTCGTTTGGGCAAGGACGGCCGGGATGAGACTTTCAAGAACCATGGTTGTCTTGCCTGAGCCGGAAACACCAGTGACCACCGTAAGACGGCCTTTGGGAAGGGTCACACTGAGGGGTTTTACGGTATGGATTCCACTTGTTTCCATATGGATGGTGCCCTTTTCAAAAAGTGCTTTTTTCCCGCAGGCATCACGGACTAAGTGGTGACCGCCTTTTTGAAGGAAAGGGCCAATCTTTGAAGTGTGACGCTTTGCCGTATCAGCCACAGTCCCCGTTCCGATGACGCGACCTCCTTTGGAGCCGGCGCCGGGCCCCATTTCAATGAGCCAATCACACGTAGACAGGACCTGCGTATCATGGTCTACAAGAACGATGGAGTTTCCGTCGCGGATAAGGTCCTGCATGACACCCATGAGGCCTTTGAGATTCTCCGGATGAAGACCAATGGATGGCTCATCAAGGATATAGAGGACACCCGTCGTTCGGTTCCGTACAGCCCGAGCCAGCTGCATCCGCTGCCTCTCTCCGTTTGATAAGGTCGCAGCTTCCCGGTCCAAGGTCAGATAAGAAAGGCCCAGATCCATAAGACGCTTGGCGTTTTCGAGAAAAGCATCGCAAATGCTTTGGGCCATGGGGCGCATGGTTTCAGGAAGACTTTCGGGAACTCCTTTGACCCACAAGACGAGGTCCTTCAAGGTCATATGCGTCGCGTCGGCAAGGGAGATCCCGCGCACTTTCGGGGCCCGCGCCTTTTCGGAAAGACGGGTGCCATGGCACTCCGGGCAGGTTTCCTGGGTCAGGAAGCGTTCGACTTTCTTCATGCCCTTTTCGTCCTTTACTTTGGCAAGCGCATTTTCGACGGTATAGATGGCATTATAGTACGTGAAGTCAAGTTCACCGGCAACGTTCGTACTTTTAGCCTTGTAAAAGATATGTTTCTTCACGGCAGGACCATGATAGACGATGTCCTTTTCCTTTGCTGTAAGATCCTTAAAAGGAACATCGGTCCGCACGCCCATGGCGCGGGCAACATCCTTCATCAGGGACCACATCAGGGTCTGCCAAGGAAGGACGGCCCCTTCATCAATGGTTAAGGTCTCGTCAGGGACGAGGGCATCCACATTGACGGTCTTGACCTTTCCCGTCCCCTCACAGCGCGGGCAGGCGCCTTGGCTGTTGAAAGACAGTTCTTCTGCAGAGGGAGCATAAAAATGGGCTCCGCAGGTCGGGCAGATAAGTTCTTTTTCCGCCGCGACGGCAAGGGACGGTGGGACCTCATGACCGTTTGGGCAGCGGTGCACCGCAAGACGGGAAAAAAGGAGACGCAGACTACTAAGAAGCTCCGTTCCTGTCCCAAAGGTACTGCGCATGCCAGGAACACCGGGACGCTGGTGCATGGCAAGGGCAGCCGGAACGTAAAGGACTTCATCTACGTCCGCCTTGGGGGAAAAACTCATGCGCCGCCTTGTGTACGTCGACAGGGAATCGAGGTAGCGCCGGGACCCTTCCGCATAGAGGACGCCTAAGGCAAGGGATGATTTGCCCGATCCCGACACACCGGCAATGCCGACAATTTTTCCAAGAGGAATATCGACATCAATATTTTTAAGATTATGGACCCGCGCACCGCGGACCTTGATGGCTTCTTTCATGATTCCATCCCTTTTCTTTCCAGTCTCATTTTCTGCTCTGTTTCCTAAAGGCCAAACGCCCTGTCGTAGACAATGGTCCCTGCAAGCGGAGCCGCATCAGGAATGAGCTTTATGGCCATAAAATATTCTTTAGGAAAAGCTGCTGGCGGCGTAATTCCCCATTTTTCTGCCGCTTCATAACCCAAACGACCGTAAAATGCAGGATCCCCCAAAACGGCTGCATAAGCAAATCCCGCCTTTGCGGCAAGCGTATGACCTTTTTTTACAAGAGCGGTCCCAATCCCACTTTTTTGAAAACAAGGCTTCACAGCAAGGGGCGCCAAGGCAAGGATGGTTTCTTGGGATACCCTTGCTTTTGTAAAAAGGATAAACCCTGCGGGCTTAGCTTCCCGTTCAGCCATAAGGGCTAAGTCTGGGAGAAAGGCAGGCCCTTGCCGCAGCCGGGCCACAAGCGCAGCTTCCGTCCCATCCGAATAAGAAGCCGTGGCAAAAGCCTGCTTTACTAGGTCCTCAATAGCAGTCCAGTCTTGTTCCTGTACCTTTCGAATCAGATCCATCATCAATCCTCCCTACCTTGTTGGAGTATCTTTCTGCTCCCTGCCTTTTATTTCATTAGGAAGGAAGCCTAGTCGGCTCAAAAAAGGCGTCGAGATCCTTCACGATGGCGCCGTCAATTTTTCCTTTACAGGCTAGTTCCCTCATGATGGCAATGGTCTTTTCATGTGAGAATCCCTCTTTATACGGCCTTTTTTCCGTCAGGGCCTGATAAATATCGAGACAGGCCATGAGGCGGTCTTCAAAGGAAAGTTCCTTGCTGCAAAGGCCCTTTACGTAACCGCTTCCATCCAGTTTCTCATGATGGAAAGAGGCCCAGTCCCGGATATCTTCAAACCCAGGGATTTCATCAAGGACTTCATAGGTCCAGCGGACATGGTTCTTCATGATTTGGAACTCTTCTGCAGTCAACGGCCCTGCTTTTTCAAGGATAGAAGAAGGCACCTGCAATTTTCCATAATCATGGAGGCTCGCCGCCAGAAGAAAACGTTCCTGCTTTTCTTCATTCCATCCATATTTTTGGGCCATGGCTAGGGCCTTCATGGCGATTCCGTGAGAATGGTCCTTCGTAAAGGAGGACTTATTATCGACAATCCGCTCAAAAAACCGGGTGATGGTAAGCATATCTTTTAGGCTGTACTCACAGGCATGGCTTGGTACGACCGATTTGAGGAGCCTATTTAGAGGAATCTCCTGGAGTTTTTTTACAGCCTCATAGGTCAGGTTCTTTTCAAGAAGGACCAAGGCATCATGGGAAAATTCGATATGTTCGAGCCCAAGCAGATCACGGACCATCTCCCTAAATCCGCTTTCCGACAGGGACAATAAATCGTAACGGATATCCATGCGGTCAGCAAGGTAGAGTACTTGGGCCCGCTTGTCAATGGCATCTTCCCTAAGCCCCATGGGGCCTGTTCCATTGGCCCATTCGTGGTGCATCATGACAACCCCTTTGATTTGGGAATAAAAAGGCATATCCTGCAAAAGGTCCTCTCCTTTTTGGGCATGGATACTGGCGTCATCTACAACCCGACCATTGGAAAAAGTGCCGCTGAAGGGTTTCCTATTTCGGGCAGCATCACGCATTTCCCGAATGGTCTCTACAGACCCGCAGTCATGGAGCAAAGCAGCAAGGACAAAGGCCAGCCGCTCATCAGGGGACCACGGAAAGCTGCGCGTCATCAAGTAGGACAGATAGGCAACTCGCTTACCATGCCCGACCGTGGCGCCGACAAGGTCATGTTCTTCCCGGTCAAGGGCCTCAATCATGGGTAGGAAAAAATAGAGAGGATCAAGTTTCACAATAAGTCCTTTCTGTCAGCTGAGAGGGCATTTTTTTGAAGAAATGACCAAAGAGCCCTGCAGCCAGCCACAATATCACGATAGCTTGCTTCAAAGTCCCGGGTATACCAAGGATCGGCTACATCCCGGGGATGATCGGTATAATCAAGGAGCAGCGATAGTTTATGGTCCCTATCCCCACCACAGATGCGCCGCATGTCATGGAGATTTTCCGCGTCCATGCCGATGAGATGATCATAGAAAGCATAATCAGCCCGCCTCAACAGGACTGCCCGCTTTCCTACAGGGTCAATGCCATGACGCAGGAGTGTCTCCCGAGCCGGCGGATAGACAGGATTTCCTACACCGCCAACAATTTCATCCGTCGTCGTTGCCGCGGAAGCAATGAGGAAATCTGCCTCCTGACCGGCCTTTTTGGCTATATCCCTAAAAACAAACTCCGCAACGGGGCTTCTACAAATATTGCCATGGCACACAAATAGGATTTTTACAGCCATTTTGAAAGTCCTCCTGAGGATACGAAAGGCCACGTAAAGCCGCATGATGCGGTCTTCCCCCAAAATTGGTCATTTTCGGGAACTTGGCATATGGTTGCCTTTCGTGGCATAAATTAGCCGCCTTTAGTAGTAAAAATGGTAGTAAAACGGGCTTTCCGTACTACCGTAATATTTTCACCTTTATTCTACCAGAAAAAAGGTCTTTCATCACCCCATGCCCTTTCTTGATTTTCAACACAAAATTTATTACCTAAAATTTGACTTTAGATCAAATAATCACGGATACCACGGAAAAAAATAATATATTATAGAAAATGACACCCAAAGGAGTGACGGATTCAATGAAACAATTCTTGAAGAAAACGTTTCCTATACTATTCTTACTTCTAATGTTTGCTCCTACTGCATTCGCAAGCAAAATGAGTTTTGAATGAACTTAAAAAAAAATTAAATCGGCTTCAAGGTATCTGGTACTCTATAGAGGACCCGTCTCAAACGGTATCCTTTGACGGTGGTAAATTTGAAGGAAATCAAGTTATAAGTTTTGATGATGTTGCTGGAGGTAGCACAACTTTTGGCTGCAAGATGGTCCTGGTAGAAAATGGATTCATGAGGACCCGTCACCTCTTCGTTCAGGATCTAGGTAGGGATACACCCCACCAGTATATTGCAATTGACGGCATTTCCTACAGAAAAACAAAAGAGCCTGTATACGGAGAATCGGTCGGTGGAATTTATTTAGGAATGCCCTATCAGGATGTCGCAAAATTATATGGAACTCCTGACATGATTGAGAATTCAAGTAACTGGCCTCGTTCTTTTAAAATTGGCTACTCAAAAATTGGGCTCACCGTCAGATTTAGCTTTTCTATCGTCGACAACATTACTCTTTATTCCTATGGCGATCGAAAACTGGATAAAAGCCTATTGAACAGTCACAATTCACTTGATGAATTCAAAGTGGCTTATGGGATTGAAGATTTCCACGATAAATGGTCAAATTCGATTGGAAACGGCGAGTATATTTGGTTCAATGAATATCCTCAAAGCATTGCGCTTTCCACTTACGCGTTTTAAGATTTACACTTATGGCAAAAAAGAACCCTGCCGCCGGGTCATAATCCTAGCTACAGGGTTCATTTTCTATCTATGCTTTATTTTTGAAATGTATAACGTTTGGCTTGATGGCGCCAATATCGACCAGCTCTTTGCGACTCCTTTCCATCTCCTTCTGATATTGTGCTTGAAGGATTTCAACTTCCTTCTGTGCATCATCAAATTTGATGTGCGTGTAAACGTTGAGCGTGACGCCTATATCGCTGTGCCCCATCAAATACTGCAAGGTTTTAGCACTGAGGCCGCTCAAGGCCATATTAGTGCAATACGTATGCCGGCAAACGTGAGGCGTTATCTTAGGGAGCTGGTACCGATAAATTTTGTTATATTTTGTAACTGCAGACTTGAACCGATGTTCCCAGTGCATTGCAACTACTGGTTCCCCGTTAAGGTCATAATAAAGAAAGTTGGCATAACCATCAATGATCTTCTCTACCTTCGGGGGCGTTCTTTTCCTCAAGAGTTCTAAAAAACATTGATATACTTCTTCCGTCATTGGCAAAAGCCTGGCGCCTGCCTTTGTTTTGGTAGAAGTAATGTATCGCTTCCCATGCAAGTCCCTCTGCAGTTGTTTATCGACGTTGATTGTCCTGTTCTCAAAATCTATGTCGTTGAGAGTCAGACCACAAAACTCTGAAATACGCAGTCCCGTATGAAAAAGAATGAAAACCGCCTCATAATACCTCTTGTAATAATTATCGTCTTTAAGGAACTGAAGAAAAATTCGCATATCTTTTTTGCTGATGGCCTCTCGCCTAACACTGTCACTGATGAGCACGTTTTTCATTTCGAAATTGAAAGGGTTCCGGAAAAGGATTTCATCATCCACCGCCATCTGAAATGCTGGTCGAACAACACCACGAATACTTTGAATACTACTATATCCTCTCCCATCTGATTTCATCTTGATAAGCCATAACTTGGCATCAGACATTTTGACTTTGCCAATCTGTTTCTTTGAAAACAGTTCCTTCTTCAATGCATTAACCACAAAGTTATAATTGGTTAGGGTATTCGGCTTGACCTCTTTTTTCAAGGAAAGGTATCGCAACACTAATTCCATAACAGTCATATTATCATCAGCGTTATTTGGTGAGATTGCATTTCTAACTTCCAAGCTAGCTTCCATCTCCCGCAATGACTTACAAGGCTTGCGTCCGGCGGGCAGTGGATCAGTGGGTTCTAATTTCCAGCTATAAAAAAACTTAATTTTCCCATCTACAGTATACTTGAATTGGTATCTCCCATCAGCACGTACTGTTTCGCCCGCTCGCAGAATCCTGCGTTTCTTATCCCTGCGGATACAGGCTTTCATTCGTTTTTTCATTGATTTTCTCCTTTCTACTTGTTTTGGCATCATATACATCACTCTAAAAGCTGAATAAGTCAACTTATTTAGATGCACGAAGTCTGAAGGAGAAACTTCTCAAATTCCTCACGAATGATAAGGTACTTTCTCCCGTTGAAAACAAAAAATTCGGCCTCTGGTCGTTCTACAACAAGCCCTCTGAGCTTTTTTTCGCTGATATTGAAATAGAGGCTTGCTTCCTTGATGGTCAGCATAAATTTTTGATTTAGTGGAATCCTTGCTGCAAAAGCTTTCGTCATGATGATTCATCCTCCTAGAATTAATCTTCTAGAAGTAACAGGACAAGACAGAAGGGATTGAGTACTTTGGCTCAATTATCAAAGCGCTTTTTATTTCTAAATCCAAAAAGGCCATGGTAGAAAAGCGCTCTCTCCTACCATGGCCTTTTTTAAATGCTAGCAAAAAAATCTTCGTTCACTTCGTATGTAACAACCTCTTTAACCCCAATACCAAACTCGGCAATTTTATCCATAAACTCTTCGCCATCAATTAAATCAATTTGCTTTTTACCGGGTGTTGCCGCCTCTTCTCTGGCTGCATTAGATGATGTACCGGTTGTAATGAAAATTCCCTTTTCTATATCTGTTGTTAAAGAACTTCGAAAATCTCGAATCTCGGCTGACCCAACTGAGCCTTTATAACGTTTACACTGAAAAGCGACCCTAAAACTAAAAATGCCGTTTATTTTTAATTTGCCAGCTCCATCAATGCCACCATCGCCGGATTTCTTGGTGACAGCGACCTGGACAAATCCACATTCTCTCAAGAGACGTTGAGAGAGGCGTTCAAAAGCATATGGGTCCATATTGAGTAATATATCCATAAGGTTTTGACGCCATGTCTGCGATTCATCAAGTAAAGTCGGAGATTCAGCCTCAACTTTTGGTTCTATAATTTATTTTGGGATCATCGTCCGAATTTGCGCAAGTTCTTGTTTTAATGAATCCATTTCCTTCTGCGAATTGATTAATGCCGTACGCAACTGTTTTACCTCTTCTTGTGAAGACGCCACTTGTTGTTCTAATTGTTCTACATGGTGCTTTACTTCTTTATCCGGTGTATACATCATATATTCTCTTTTTTTCGAGGGATTATCCAATTTAATGGTAATTCCAGCATTCCACATCACAGAATTATCTTTACTATATGCAGCTCCGACATTTGCCATAACACTCTCATTAAAATAATGGGCCAGACCTAACGCATATCCTTGTTCCCCTTTATAACTGCCAAAACCTGCCATAATCTGCGTTCGTTCATCAGGATCAAATTGCAACGGTTTGAGCGCAGCCAGTGCAGCATTCATAGCATCACCTTTTCGTGACTCTTCCCGTACATCATGAATGTCACGGGAATTTTGTTCTACAATATTTTTTACATTTCCTATTGTTTCAGCATTTCGTGCCGTTTCCATGGCTACAGAATATAACTGTGACCCATTAATAGCATCGGTACTCGTTTCGCTTATCCGGCCAGCTGCAACATTTGTAATCGTTCGATAAAGAGGTTTTTCAATACGTGTATAATGATCCGTGTCAGACCACTGTAACTGTCCTTGCGCATCTAGCGTCTGATAGGATTTAATACCCTGTCCACCGACACTAACAGTAGCGTGAGCTTCTCCTCCGGCAAAAGCATATTCCCTGCCATTTAATACCATCGACGACGTACTGATTGCTTTATCAGCAATAGAATACGATCCTAAAGCCACGGAATCATCATAATCGACACGTGCATGGGAACCTACCGCCGTTCCTCTCTCTCCTGTAACGGTAGAATAATCACCATACGCGGCAGACGAAGTTCCTGTCGTATAACTTCGAACACCATAAGAAGATGAGTAATTCTCTTTTGCATACGCCCCATTTCCAACAACCGTGGAATGGCTACCTTCTGTACGCGCATATCCTCCAATAGCCACGGAGCCGATTACACCGGCACCATAGGTTTCTTTTAGAGTCCCATTTTCTTCTGTTTTGTTGATAATGGCAGTAACCGCATCTTCGCCAATCGCAATATTTCGATATCCTAAAGCTCTAGCCAGATTGCCGACAGCAATAGCCCCGGAACGGGCGTTCCGTGTGCTTTTGCCTTCACCGGATGTATAGTGACCGTTATCCCAAATGGGATCTGTTTCATAGGATTCATCCGTAAGTCCCGCTTCTGCCAATGTTCCAATAGCAATGGCATTGTCCTGCACGGCTTTTGCATTGACGCCCATTGCAATCGTATAGGTGTCCAGCGCCTTTCCGTAACCAACAGCCGTTGCAATAAGACCGTTGGCCTCGGAATGTTCTCCGACCGCTAGCGAGCCTGCCCCTGTTTGTGTTCCTTTTCTTACAAAACTATCTTCTGCTTTTACCCCCCCATACACGGACTCATGTATGTAGTTAATAGACACATTGTAACTAATTGAATTTTTTTCATCTTTCTTTTTCCCATTGTGTACACTCCCCAAATTAAATTTTAATTATTTTTATTTAAAAATTTTTATAGCTCAGAAATAATACCATATCGTAATCTAAATTGCAATAACAAGTTGGACACTCTTCTAGCTCTGCTTAAGCCGCACCCAGACTATAGATTTTATCTAGTTCCTCTGAAAATATCTCCTCTGGACTATGGCAGCCGAGAATCTTGCGAGAAAGGCGGTTGCACCACAGCTCAATTTCAAAGACGTCTTCTGCTGTGTAGGAGTCAATCCGCTTCCCTTTAGGGATAAAACGCCGGATAAGCCCGTTGTGACGTTCTACGGAGCCTTTATCGCACGAGGCGTAGGGATGCGCATAGTATAGAGGGTCTCTGCAGCTTTTTCGAAGTTTGAAAGGTCTGCAAACTCTGAACCATTGTCCGTCGTAATTATTTTGAAGATTCCTCCGAAGTGTTCGCCGTATTCATCCAAGAGTGTTTCGAAGGCAGCCATAACGCTTTTAGCGGATTTGTCTGGCAGCTTAACAATCATGAACTCCCTGGTCTTACGCTCCAAAAGAGTAAGAAGGGCCTCATCTTGGCCGGACTTCGCGCCAATAACTAGATCACATTCCCAATGGCCGAATTCCTTTCGTTCCTCCACTTCTTTAGGCCTTTCTCCAATACTCCGGCCAAGTTTTCGCTTGTTCAGACGAAGCAGATGTTTCTTCGTTTTTCTGCGCAGTTTCATGGGCAGATTGTGATTTCTGATATTCAAGAGTCCCATGTCTACATAGTTGTACAGCGTCTTTGCGCAAACCACCTGATTCCGGGTAAAGTCTCCCGCTATGAGAGCATTGCCCACGCAGACATCAAGGGACCACCCTGTGGAAAAGAACTTATTTTCAATATGCTCGATGAAAGCCTTCTCATCAAGGTAGCTGTAATGATGGCAGGAGGCCTTTCTGTTCTCTTCGTAGACCTTCTGCCCCCTGGAGGCTTTATACCGTCTTTTGGTGCCGTTATAAAGCAGTGTGGATCCGCGCTTGATTTCATTGGATATAGTAGTTGGAGAACAGGTAAGCTCTCTGGCAATGGCTCTTAAGGAATACCCATCTTTCAGGCGAATTTGGATGAGCATCCGATCCTCGTACGAAAGATGTTTTCCCTTTTTGTGCCATTTGTGGTAGAATATGCGTTGATTGCCCGTAGTGTCATTCCTCCTAGGATTTGGTCTGGTACTATATTCTAACAGAGGATGCTTCATTATGCGCCTTTTTATATTTCCAAAATCGACCCTTTAGGGGGGGGTGTCCAACTTCATTTTACAATTAGCCTAAATAAAATATACAAAATTCTCTGACAATCACAGGAAATGGGGTTCAATGTTAAAAACGTCATCATCTTTGGCCATATCCAGTTTATTACCGATGAATCACTGGCTATAAAAGAAGTACGTGCAATAGCCATGAAATACTTTGACAGAGTCTACGCTGATGAAAAAATCAAGAAAAGCATGAAATACATTCAAATATTGCAACTAACGATCGACAATATGACAGTAAAACTCGTCAATGAGTCATAATTCGCGTAAAAGGAATACCCTCTGTACCAAAAAAAAGAAGGATTCCTATCCCATTCTCACCGCCTTACATCGAGTGTCGCTTAAAATATATGGCCTTCCGTTTTTTGCCTACTATAGCTAGTAAAAGGGAGTCCACATATCAGCATTACTGATTATGCAATGATAAGAATTTATCTCTTTCTATCAACTTTTAGGCGTACAATAGACATAAGACGCTAAAATTCAAGATATGGTTTAAAGATTCATCTTAAGCATTGAAGGGAGAAAAACATTATGCACAGAGACAAGAAAAAACTGGCGTTAGCTATTGTGTTAGCTATTTCTAGCTATCCATCATTCGACCACGCCATGGCGCAAGCTATTACTACACAAGGAGACATCGATTCTCAGATCAATGCACCGTTACAATCAGGGAATCAGACGATAACCACATCAACTATCGACACCATCAGAAATCCATGGACGCCTTCTGTACCATCATACTTAAATATTGTAGCTGATAATGGTGCTACCCTTGATATTCACGGCGACATCGCTGTGCCTCATGACTTGACGCTGACATCACATCCGGAATCTGGAACAGATACGACATCGTATGTGGGAAATATCTTATCCCGCAGTGAAGGAAGCTCCATCCGCTTTCACGATATCAATACACTCACATTAGACGCCGGACGGCAAACCCACGGACCTTCATCTCTCACCCCATCCATATCTAATATACATATAGTCGGTAATGGCTCCATTCAAGTGGATCCATCTGTACATACGCTTATATTAGATACGACAGATGTTCCAGACATAGGTTCCAGTCGTCCTGCCAGCTCAATTCCCCGCGTGACAAACATCTTAGTAGCCGGCCAGTCAGTTACGCTACTAAGCGATAACGTCGAATTACGCCGTAAAGGAGAGACAACAGGTATTAAAGTTAATACGAGCAGTACCATCCAATCTACAGATACAGAGAGATCAACGCCACATTTATTTATTGGCACAGATGCTCACCAGATTCAATCTCTAACTGTGGAAAATGAAGAATATGATGCGAGCCCGCTTTCAAATCCTGTAGATTATGGAGTCAGTAACCGTATGAACGAGGGCATTTTTTCAAACGCCGGCGAGACAACGCTGAACGCCAAAAACATAACGGTCAATCATGCTGCCATAGGAATTGATAATAACAGTGCGAATTTACACATTGGGTCCGAAGCTCTTCCCGTAGACACGCTTGCCCTTAACGATACAAATATTGCCGTGTCAACTATGTATCACAATGCAAAAACACAGATATTTGCCCGGAACATCGACATAGAGGCCCGTGCTAATCGTCGAAACTCGGATCCTAATAGTTCGTCAGGCTTTAAACTTATAACTAGAAACGATAAGGCGTCAACGATTATTTCAACAGGAACCGGCACTAACGAAGGGCTATACATCAATGGTAATGACGGCACCCAATATGCTGCTTTTTTGTTACAGAATTTGTCAACAAATGGAACCTCCACTCCAAATCCTAACAAGCCGCAATTTACTATCACGAAAGGAAATGTGCGTGCAACAAACACTACGATGGGGATTTGCAACATTGACGGCGCGTTCCAAGTTGGATCCGACTCAGCTTCCTCAGGCGGGGATTTTACGATTGACCACACCACAACGGGTTTATATAGCTACGCTAACAGCAGCACGCGCATCCATGCCAAAAATTTAAACATCAGTGATAATGTGAATACAGCCATCAATACCTACACTCCTTCTAGGGATACGCTAGATTCCATAGACATCCAAACAGATGGAACAGCAACGCTGCATGGCCAAAGGTATACAATTTACCACCATTCCACAGGGACACTGAATATCAATACGGCCGCACAGGGAATACCGTTATGCTAGGACGAGTCCAAACTAATTTGGGCCATGTAAATATCACATTCCGTTCGCCTCAATCATATTTTGACGGCGATGCTTGGGATTCACATTCTGGATGGGGCAAGACGGATATCGATTTACAGCAAGGCGCTCGATGGTACGTGACGAATAATTCCCGAGTCGATCAAATCCATATTGACGACAACTCTCTCCTCGATTTGAGCCATCGCGGAGATACTACGGCGTCGCACGCTTTCACTGATGTGCATACCACGCACCTAGATAACGGAACAGGGTCTAGCGGGACTATTACGTTCGGTACCGATTTAGCGCAAAGCTATGCTGACCGCACTGTATCCGGTCACAGCGACACGTTGACGATTACAGGCAGCAGCCAAGGCCGTTTCCATGTGATGCTCAATGACTACAGCCACCATGCTGGAACGCCTATTCGTGATGGATATGTTCTTCTTGTCCGTGATGAAAGCCCGACAGGCGCTGGCCAAGCGACTTTCACAGGTGACGCTCATATCCAAAACGGCGGTCTCTTTGCACGGCCTGTGACAATTACTGACCAGGCACCAGACGCTAATCATGGATATACCGACGTTCCAACAAGCGGCCATAACTGGTATGCTACGTTCCGTGACAGCACAGAACCAGTGAATCCGCCAATCCCAACCAATAATAATATCGACAATCAATCTTTTGCGAAGTCCCGCTATTTAGGGCTGTACCTTGAACAAGATACACTCCGTAAACGCGTAGGCGACTGGACGTCGATTGACAGTGAACGAGGCATTTGGGCACGTTTGAGCCGTGGCCGTGTCACCACCGACGGACTCAGTGGGCACTCAACTTACAACGCGTACCAACTCGGCTATGACCACATGATCAAGAGCAGCCCGACAGAAAAACAATTCCTCGGCGTATCTTATCACCATCGCGACTTGCGGTACGGCTTAGACCATTTTACGCATGACACCAAAGGAGATGCTGATGTGGCTAGTCTGTACTGGACGACGACTAGGCAAGATGGCCAGTACCTCGATATTGTCGGCCGTCTTGGTCAGATGAAAGCCAAAGGCGTTACCTTTGGCGATTTCCCAGAACATATGCATTGGAGCAGCCCTTATCAATTCTTGGGCGTTGAATACGGCCGTCATATCCCTCTTTCTGACCATGGTTGGTATGTAGAACCGCAAAGTCAATTGACCTATAGTCACTTAGGCAGCGCTTCCTATACAACAAATCAAGGGAATCACGGATACTTACGTGACATCGATAGTCTCATTGGACGTCTCGGCACATCTATAGGCCATAAGACAGCGCATAGCGATTATTACGTCAATGCCTTTTGGCATCATGAATTCAAGGGAAATGTCGATTATACCTTGCAAGACAAAAACGGAAATACCGTGGTTGGCCATGATGGCAATGGCGCTAGTTGGCTTAGCATTGGCTTCGGCGGTGAATACAGGCCGACAAATAGTCTAGCTTTATATGGCGATATTGAAAAAAACTTTGGGGGCGATGTCACTCGCAATTGGAGCTGGAATGTAGGCGCTCGATTCAGTTTCTAATGCGTCAACACGTATCGTAAATAACAGGAATTAAAGAGGACTGGATCTAAAATTTAAAGGAAACGGAATCAGCCTTGGTTTTAGCGGTTCAGCTGCCGCCTCAAGAACACATCCGCCCTCATTGCAAGGCCACTACAAGACGCATAAAGGGTTGCTATACGCGCCTCATCAAACATTCCCCGCTTCTCCATAAAGAGTTGCATCTCCTGTATCGCCAAGGTGTTAAAACGCATCTCATTTGGTCTGCGCAATTTTGAGCGCTTTCGTAATAGGATCTTGTACATTAACACACGCAACGAAAAAGGACACGCACTGTATTCAGTGCATGTCCTCTTAAATCCAATTGAATAGAGAATTGGGGCAATGAAATCAAGCATTGCCCCAATGTCTTATTATCCTACATACTTTTATGATTTCTGGATATGGGATCCATACACATCCCGGAAATCACCTCTGTTTTTATCATCCTTATCATTGATACGGACACGTTCTACCTTATGACGGTCATTATCCTTACCAGAAATACGATCCACACGGAACCGGTCAATATTTTGAACTTTGACCAGTTCAGGTCCAAATTCATCCACCGACCGGGCCATATTTCCATCAGAAGGTGCCCCATTCTGTAAAGCTCGGTAGATGACCGTAGCGTACTCATAGCGAGTCATAGAACGATCTCCCTTAAATTCTCCGTCCGGATATCCCTCCAAGTAGCCTTTTTCGGCCAATGTTTTCACATATTGGTAAGCCCAATGGTTCTCTGGTACATCAGGAAAGTTCATGCTGTGCGTAGACGCAGGGATTGCCTTGGCAGGCTGGCCTGATTCATAAGCAGCTAATTTTTTCGTGAGTGTTTCGATTTGGTTTTTCATGGCCAACATGTCCTTGGCCATGGATACTCTGGAGCGAGAGATATGGTTCTTTTGTCCAAATTTCCAGCTGACTCCTACATTCACCATATTTTCGCCTCCGCTAAAGGAACCTCCCACACTGAACATCGTATCTTCGTTAGGACGATAATACGCTCCGATAGCCACTGCATGAGCATCTTTATAATTCCCATACCCTGCAGCAAAATCCCATTTGTCATCTGGATCGAAATCCAATGGATGCAATCCTGCCAGAGCCGCGGCACCTGCCCCAACACGGTTCACTCGATCTCCCAATCGGCTGATCCGGTTTTCCGCACGGTACAGCTGGCTTCCATTTACAGCATCCGTACTGGTCGATGAAATATCTCCAGGAGCTACGTTGGTAATCTTATTTCCACCATTATTCAGCCCATCTTTATTGAGCGTAACATCCTGCCCTGCGGAACCGTTTTTGATTGTCATCCCACCCGTCGTTATGGCGGTGTCTCCAACGTTGACAGTACTGGCGTTTACCGTCGTGATATTCCCTGTGTCTGCTGTAACAGTCTTCGTGGTAACCGAATCCAGTCCTTTCAAATCTTTTGAAAGCCGAACTTTCAGGTTATCACTTCCATCAGATACCACTCCGATATTGTCTTCCGTTGACAGTTTAGAAGAATCCGTAATGCCCCCAACTACATTCACTTGCCCATTGAGTTTTTTACTGATTACATTCCCTACGTCGCCGCCATATTTCATTCCGTCGTTCATAGTGGCGACCGTCTGGGTATTCCCATTGTGATCTTCATAGACGATCCGATCAATACCATCCGTGCCATTATAGCCATCCGTGCCGTCTACTCCATTCACACCTTTTACAACATGGATGTCAGCAGAAGCACCATCCTTGCCATTGATGCCAATATGACCATCGGTACCATTGGTTCCGTCTTTCCCTATAGAAGAAATGGTAACCCCATCTTTGCCATCGGCACCTTTTACACCAATAGCCCCATTGACGCCATCAGCACCGTCTTTGCCCTGGCCGCCCACGGTGACAGTATCTGCCTTGAGATTTTTGTCCAGTCCAATGACCAGATCTCCATTTGCATCCACTACAGTCTTGATATTGGAAGCATCATATTCTGCGTCCGCTTTCGTCCCATTCCCTTTGATGGTCATGGTGTTGTTCAGTTTTTTGGCCACAGACCCTGTATTCCCCGCAAACTTCAGTCCATCATCTAACGTGGCAACTTCATGGGTGACATGGGCATCATCTTCGTAAACTATACGGGTCATACCATTAGCACCATTGGAACCATCCACGCCATCCTGACCCTTCGCAGATTTCATGGTAAGCCCATCTTTCCCGTCTTTTCCATTCATTCCGATAGAGCCATCTTTCCCATTGATGGTAACAGCTGAGCCATCTTTGCCCGCCACACCGATGGAACCGTCTATACCATTTTCGCCTTTTTCACCCAGATTCAGATTGTCATTGACATTGACCTTGTACGGATCTTCCGTTGTGCCTGTTCCTGTAACTGTCGTATTTTTTCCGTCTACCAATTTGGTGGCATTCTTTGCAATTTCATCTTTCAGCTGGCTGACATTCACCGCATCTGTTTCAGCAGTGCCGGCAGCCACATTGTGAATCTGATTGCCCCCATTATCCAGCCCCTTTTCTGTCAAAGAAACTGGCGAAGTCCCTGGTGCCGGATTTTTCGGGGCAATCGTAATACCGCCAGCTCCAATCGTTGTCTCATTCCCATCTTTATCCGTGATGGTCATGCCGCTTCCCTGGGTCACGGTCTTATTTCCGTTAGTATCGGCAGTAGTTACACTGGTCACATTCAAATCATCGTTCAGGACCACTTTCATCGTTCCGTTTTCCACTTTCGTAGAAATATTTTTGCCGTCCCCGGTAACCTCAATATCCTCTCCCAGAGATTTATGGACGATATTCCCATCCTGATCCTTTAATCCGAACCCTTTTTCCGTTAGATCGGCAGACTGTTTCGTCAACTGACTGACGTTGACAGCATCTGTATCCGCTGTACCAGCAGCTACGTTGGTGATTTTCGTGCCGTTGGCATTGATTCCTTCCTTGGTCACAGAAGGTCCGCCAGTTATGGTCACTCCCTGATTATTGATGGTAGTATCTCCGGCCTTTACCGTCTCTGCATTTACAGTTTTCGATGTAATACTATTCAGCCCAGTCACATCTTTTGCCAATTTTACGGTCATCGTATTATTGGCTGAATTAGCAACCACCCCGATATTATCATCGCTTAAATTGTTGCTGTCAGCACCGCCCAAAAGGGACATAGCCTGATCAGAACCGCGATGGAGTACATTGACATCTGCTTCCGAAGTATTGCCAATGGTCGAATTGTCTCCAGCAAACCGCAGAGGCCGCGTCATGGTGTAAAGCTGGCTTCCATTCACCGCATCCGTACTCTTTGCGCTGACCAGCCCGGCCGCAACGTTCTGGATGCGCCGTTCTTTCCCCACGGACCCCACCGTTACAATACCAGCAGGGGTTCCCCCAGCATATTGATACGTTCCGTTGCTGCTGTAAGCACCCATCCCTTTCGTAGTGGCTCCTGATGCAACATAAGCAGAGTTACTGCCCAGATAGACAGAATTCCCCAAAGTGGCTGTTACATGGCTGCCCAAGATCTGGGTATTGGACAAATCCGTATTCTGCGCCGTGGCATCAAGGGTATTCTGGTTGCCAATGATTTGGATATCCGTCAAATCCTTGTTTTTCTGATTTTTGGCTCGGATGGTGTTTTTGGAACCGGCAATCACGATATCAGATACATTGCCCGCATCGCCTGCTGTACTTGTATCCGGATCCCCAGTAACCCTATTCTGATTGCCCGTTACAAAAATATTACCAAAGGCTTTCGGGTTGGCAGAATTATTGGAAAGGGATTCCATTTTCAGCACGTTTTGATTCCCTACAATACGATTGCTGTCCCCTTCCATTCGGTTTTCATTCCCAAAGATCCCCGAATTCGAAGCACTTACATCAGCAGCTGTACCTGTTGCAGCCGTACTGTTCTGGCTGCCCAAAACATATGTATTTGCCCCAGTGACCCGGTTTTGGGTACCGATTGCCCCGGAAGAAACACCTTCTGCCTGTGCATTCGTCCCCACTGCGAGAGCATTTTTTGCCAGTGCCTGAGCCGTATCACCAATAGCGGAAGCACTTTTGCTGTTGCTTTTGGCATCACTGCCGATGGCGATAGCTTTGTCATCAGAAACGCCAGCAGAATAGCCAATGGCAACAGCTTTATCTACGCTGCTTCCACCATTTTTTATAGAGGATGTTGCCAAAGTCCCTATAGCCAGAGAATGATTTCCGGCTGCCTGAGCGCCAGCCCCGATTGCCGTGTTATATTGATAACCGCTGATGGCTAAAGTCTGTTTCAGGCTGCCCGGGTTAGCCGGATCTTCATAACCGGCTCCCACTGTAATACTGCCAAGACTCTGCGCTTCTGTATTATTCCCCAGCGCAACACTCCTGTCCCCTAAAGCTTTGGTGCTCACGCCAGCTGCCATAGAGTCTTCACCCGTAGCCAAATCGTTGTCATAATTATTCAAATCGGTAGATTTTACAGAGTAGTAATGTGTTTTTGCCGTATCAACGATCTTATTGACCTGAGCCACATTCGCTGCATCAGTCCCCAGTGTCCCTGCCGCAACATTGTGGATTTTCGTTCCCTTATTGTCATTATTACGAAGGGTAATACTGTCTCCATCTCCAGAAGTGACCGTATCATAATATACCCCACTTGCCGTTGCAGAAGAAACATTCGCATTGACCCGAGCTACCGTAGCGTCTATTGATTTTTTGAGCTGTGCCACAGTAACGGCATCCTGATCCAGTGCCCCGTCAGCTACATTGGTAATACGGCGCAGCGCCGATGCATTGCCGACGGAAACGGCAGTCTTGGGAGCCGCCTGTCCTGTCAGATACCCAGTCCCACTGATCATAGCGGCGTTAGCCACGGAGTCATTGCCTATGGCAACATTGCCGCCTGAAGCCTGTGCACCCTGACCTAAAGCTACACTGGCCGCATCTGCAGCCTGGGCGTTAAACCCGACTGCTGTAGACCCATTTCCATTCGCCTGTGCCTGATACCCTATTGCAACGGCATCATCAGCAGCTTTCGTCTCACTGCCTAAAGCCGTAGACTGGATCCGCGATACAGCAGAATCGTTTTTATTGGCATGATAGCCAATGGAAACATTTTTCCCTTCCGATATGTTTCCGCTAGACCCAATATTGGTCCCAGCTTCAGAACCAATGGCTACATTATGGTCGCTTTTGACATCATTTCCCGTTTTGTAGCCAATTGCAATGTTCTGTTGTCCGTCAATATTGTTACCAGCACCGTCTCCGATGACTACATGAGACCCTTTGGCCCCTAATACATCCCCTACCATACCGACCCCAGCATTAGGGCCAAGTACGACAGAACGGACGGCATTTGCACTGGCATCTTTGCCCAAAACCACAGAAGCACTGCTCCCAGCAACAGCTCCGTTCCCAAGAGCAACGGCATCTGCCCCACTAGCTTGCGCATTCTTACCCATAGCCAGGGCATCTGCTCCACTGGCTGCTGCCTCTGTTCCAACCGCAATGCTGTCAGCTCCAGAAGCAGCCGTACTTTTGCCCAGAGCCAGTGCGCCTTCCGCCTCAGCCTTTGCGCTGTCTCCAATCGCTGCAGCACTATGACTGTTTTGCGTCACAGCTGCATTGTTGCCTATCGCAATTGAATGATTCGAAGCAACCGTACTAGCCTTAGTTCCAATTGCCATGCTGTTATCGTTGAGCTGAGCATTGGTCCCATCATTATAGACCGTCGCTCCATCCCCCAGTGCAATCGAAGAATTTCCCCGAGCATTGGCCGCATCGCCGATGGATATGCTTGCTTTGCCTCCGCCTATAACCACAGTAGAACTGTTGCCATCAGCCGTCATACCGTTAAAAGATCCGCTGACAGCTTTTCGGCCAATGGCAATACTGTTTTCAGCAGATGAAGCAGAACGTGCAGCATCGCCCAGAGCCACAGAATCTTTGCCGTTTGCTTTTGCACTGACACCAATGGCAACAGCATCTTTGCCCGCAGCTGCAGCGTCCTCTCCTGTGGAATTGGCACGGAAATACTTTATTCCCGGTTTTGTTTTATCCAAGCCCAAAGCAGAATGCACATTTTTTAGCTCTGTAATATCAGCCGTATTATTGTTGATTTTTCCTGTATTGGCTGTAATCGCATTTTTATTCGCCGTAATATCCGTCTTGTTTTGCTGGATGTCATTGGAATTTTGATTGATTCCAATCTTATTGTTAGCAATCTCTGTGCTGTTATCCGCAATTTTGTCCGTATTGGTAGCAATAGCTGTTTGGTTATTTTGTACGTCTGTTTTTACTGCATCCACTTCTGCACTGGTTGCAACCCCATCAGTGGATATTGTGATTGTCTTTGTTGTATCGTCTTTAGTTACAGAAATGTTAGTTCCGGCATTCAAAGTATCACCGTCATGAACAACTTCAGCGCTACCATAACGTGCACTTCCAAATACAAGCACAGCTGTTAATACGGTACTAGTCAGTACCCCCCCCCGTTTTAATAATTGTTCTTAATAAAGAATTACCCGACGTTTTCCCGCCATTTTTTGCTAATTCTGAAACAACCTGGTACTGCCCTTTTGCGCAATTGAATATAACCTTGTAAATTCTATTCAATCTAATCGCCTCCTTTATATTAAAAATAGCATAAAATAACACCCAGCACCTTTAATAGATTTAAACTTTATACGGTGCATTTTTCTTATTTTAACATCATTTTACTTCCTAAACAATGCATTCCTCTAGATTTTTAGTGGCAAGAAGTTTTCGGTCTTTTCTTTAAACCCAGATAATAAGCGGGGGCTTATTTCCACATTTTACAAAATATGTGCCATTTGCAGTCCTTTTGCTTACTTTCCTAGTGGGATGCTTGCAGAGCTGCGCGTTCCCATACTTCCTTGATGCACGCCCTTGTGAGGCTGCACAGGGACCTGTTTCATGGTCCTATAATTTATTTTGGGGCGCTAAAGTGACCGTCCAGGTGCGTGTCCTCTTAGCGCCTACTTTTTTCAATAAAAAATAGGCGTATGTACTCAAATCCTTTGCAATTAAAGTGTCAGACAATAAAGAAAGTGAGTTGAATACATATGCCTTCTCTAGATTATATCGAAAA
>NZ_QTNG01000014.1:0-44381 GCF_003603525.1 Acidaminococcus sp. AM33-14BH
AAATGGGGTGAGGAAAGAATATTTCCTCACCCCAACATTTATTATAGAACCGATTTAATTATTTGTACGCTATAGAAAATTGCGCAGCTAATTTTTGTTGGTTTTAAACAATTTTGCAATAAAAAAAGCGCATCCCATCTTGGGATGCGCTTTTTCTCTTGCATAAACTTGCAATGGTTTGTAAGGCTCTTTATCTCTTGGAGAACTGGGAAGCCTTACGAGCTTTCTTCAAGCCGTATTTACGACGTTCCTTCTCGCGCGGGTCACGGGTCAGGAGACCAGCTTTTTTCAGAAGGGGACGGTAATCTCCGTCAACTTTCAGAAGGGCACGGGCAATACCGTGACGGACAGCGCCAGCCTGGCCAGCGATACCGCCGCCGACGACGTTAGCCGTAACATCATATTTACCCAGGGTTTCAGTCGTTTCGAGCGGTTGACGAACAACCAGTTCGAGGGTCTTGAGGCTGAAATATTCACTCAATTCGCGGCCGTTGATTACGATCTTGCCTTCGCCCGGAACAAGGCGAACACGAGCGACAGAGCTCTTGCGGCTGCCAGTTGCATCATAAGTAACTTTTGCCATTGTCTAGTTCTCCTCTCCTCTTAGCGAATATCGATGGTCAGAACTTCAGGCTTTTGTGCAGCATGAGGATGTTCAGAACCAGCGTATACATGCAGTTTTTTAATGATTTGGCTGCCCAGACGATTGTGGGGAACCATTCCGCGAACGGCCAATTCAACCATTCTGACCGGATTCTTGGCAAGCATATCGCCTGCTTTAGTATATTTATCGCCGCCCAGATAACCGGAGTGACGGAAGTAAACTTTCTGGACCAGTTTCTTGCCCGTCAGACGGACCTTGTCAGCATTGATGATGATGACATGATCCCCCGTGTCCATATGGGGCGTGAAAGTTGGTTTATGTTTACCGCGGAGCACCTTTGCGACTTCGGCAGCAAGACGGCCGAGGGTCTTATCGGCAGCATCCACTACGTACCATTTGCGTTCAATGGTAGACGGGGTTGCCATATATGTTTTCATCCTGATTCCTCCTAAATAAAAACTCAATCAATTGTCGTATCCAGTGATGAGTCTTATCAATCGCATCGGGGCTAACGACACAATCTCAAAGTGATACCCTAATATTATAGTGACTATCCTTTAGAATGTCAAATCATTTTTTCCCTTCCTGGCGGCGCTGCTGGTAGAGATAGAGGGCGCCCAGCATGCCCGCGTCGTTTTGGAATTGGGCCAGGGAAAGGGTCGTATGAGGCGTTAAAATGGCCGGCATCTTGGCGTCAAAGGCCGCCTTGAGATAGGGCATGAGGAGCTTCCTTTGGGCCGAGATTCCGCCGCCAATAACGATACGGTCCGGATTTACGATCCACGCCAGGGACACGATGCCCACCATCCAGCGGTCCACCCATTCGCGCAGGAGATGTGTCTCCATCTCCTCCCCTTTTTCCACAAAGGCAAAAAATTCCTGCCCCGTAAGGGATCCGAGCGTAAGGCCCCGCTTTATCTCCGCCGCCGTGAGAAGAGCTGAAACGCTGGCCCAGTTCTCCCACGTCTCAGAAGACCCCAAATAGGCCTGCCCCACTTCACCAGCCGCGTAGGACGCGCCGCGGTAAAGCCTGCCTTCATGGACCAAAGCACCGCCAATCCCCGTTCCGAGAGTCATGCACAGCAGCATATGAGCTCCTTTGCCAGCGCCTTGCCAGTATTCAGCAAGGGCCGCGCAGTTGACGTCATTTTCACAAAGAGCAGGAAGGCCTGTTTCCTTTTCAAGGAAATCCACAAGGTTCATGCGGTGAAGGCCGGGAAAAAACTGGCTTGGAAGGAGCAGTTCTCCCGTATCGCCGTTTACAACGCCTGCAAGGGAAACGGCAATCCCAGTAATGGGGAATGCATTTCTGACGCGCCGCACAAGGGAAAGGAGATCTGCGAGGAAGGCGTCCACCCCTTTTTCCCGAATACGGGTAGGCAGGCTCCCCTTTTGGAGAAACCTGCCTGTTTCATCTGCAACCCCAAACTTAATGGCTGTACCGCCAATATCAATGGTAAGGATGGGTTCCACGGGTGCTCCTATTTATTTTCAATGAAGGCGATGGCCTTTTCCAAGCGTTCCAAGGTCTTTTCACGACCGAGAAGAACCATGACATCGAACATGCCCGGGCTGAAGGTGCGGCCCGTCAGGGCAAGACGCGTCGGATGAATGACCTTTCCAAAGGAAATACCCATTTCATCCGCAATTTCATGGTAGGCCTGTTCAGTCGTCGCAAGGTCAAAGACAGGAAGAGCGGCCAGCTTGTCGTGGCATTTCCTAAGAAGGGATGCGTTTCCCGGTTTGAAATGCTTTTCGACGCCCTTTTCTTCGTAGCCGTCGAGGTCCTTAAAGAAATACGTCGACGCATCGGCCACTTCGGCAAGGGTCTTGACACGGACGCGAACCACATCGACAAGGTGAGCAAAATAATCCTTATGGGCTGCAAGATAGGCATCATCGACAAGGCCCTTTTCCTTGAAGAAAGGAATGGCAGCTTCAACGATGCGGTCAAGAGGCAGGCTGGAAAGATACTGACCGTTCATCCAGGTCAGTTTCTTCACGTCATAGACAGCTGCTTTCTGGCTCATCTTGCTGAAGTCAAAGACCTTCACCGTATCTTCGAGAGAGAAGATTTCTTCGTCATTGCCAGGCGCCCAGCCCAAAAGGGTCAGATAGTTTATGATAGCTTCTGGAAGATAACCTTGGCTGCGGAATTCTTCAACGCTCGTTGCTCCGTGGCGTTTACTGAGTTTGCTCCGATCCGGTGCAAGGATCATGGGCATATGACCGAATTGAGGGGCTTCCCAGCCCAGTGCCTGATAGATAAAGAGCTGTTTCGGCGTGTTGGAGACATGTTCTTCGGCGCGCAGGACATGGGTCATGCCCATGAGATGATCATCAACGACAACGGCAAAGTTATAGGTTGGGATACCGCTGCTCTTCATGATGACAAAATCATCGTATTGGTTCACATCAAACTGGATATCGCCATGGATCATATCATGGAAGCCAATCGTTCCTTCGAGAGGCACCTTGATGCGGACCGAATAGGATTCGCCATTTTCGACACGCTTCTTGGCCTCTTCTGGCGGAATGTCGCGGCAGGTCCTAGCATAGTGGAAGGGCTGTTTCAAGGCACGCTGCTTTTCACGCTGCTCCGCTAAGTCTTCGGCCGAGCAGAAGCAGTAGTAGGCCTTTCCTTCATCAATAAGTTGCTGGCAATATTTGCGGTAGATATCAAACCGTTCGGACTGGAAGTACGGACCGACAGGGCCGCCCACCTCAGGGCCTTCATCCCAACTAAGCCCCAGCCACTTCAAGCTCGTAATGATCTGGGAGACGGAATCTTCCTTCAAGCGGTCCTGATCCGTATCTTCAATACGAAGGACCAGCTTGCCGCCTTGGCTTCTCGCAAAAAGCCAGTTGAAAAGGGCCGTTCTGGCACCGCCAATATGCAAATATCCCGTTGGACTCGGGGCAAATCGTACGCGAACTTCTTTATCCATGGAAGCACCTCTTATCTAAATCTGAAAACATATAATCTTCATTATAGCACGTTTCTCCCTCCATGCGGGGATTTTTTGACCGTGCATAAGCCGTCACTTCTTCTGTTTGCGCGAAGCTTCGGCGTATTTTGTTCCCCGTTTGTTGGACCCGACGGCACTCTTGCCGCGTTTAGGGAGCCGCTTTTTCTTGGGGCGCACGGGCTTTACGGTCCGCCGCACCTTTTCACCGGCAAGGTTCTGCCGCTCCAAGGTGATGCCGAGCTTATCTTCAAGATGGGTCAGCCAGCGAGTCTCATCAGCTGTATAAAAGGTGATGGCCTCCCCTTCGTTGCCAGCCCGTCCCGTTCTGCCAATGCGATGGACGTACCAATCAGGGTCATGGGGAATATCAAAGTTCACGACCTGGGTCACGCCTTCCACATCAAGACCGCGGGCGGCAATATCGCTTGCCACAAGGATCTGGGTCTTGGCCTTACGGAAGCGTTCCATAGCTTGGCGCCGTTTCTGCTGGGACATATCGCCGTGAAGGACATCGGCATTGAAGCCTTTGCCATAGAGCCAGTCGTAGACCTCGATAGCTCGTTCCTTGCTCTTGCAGAAAACGAGCATGAGGAAGGGATTGCAGCGATCAATGATGGTTTGGAGGGCTTCTTCCTTATGGTCCTCACTTACTTTGATGCAGACCTGGTGGATGGTCGATGCCGTCGCTTCCTTGGGATCGATGTCAATGAGGCGGGGATTCTTGGTGATCATCTTGCCAAGTTTCCGCACTTCTTCATCAAGGGTTGCCGAGCACATCATGGTCTGATGGGGCTGGGGCATAAGGGCCAGCAAGGTTTCAATATCCTCGCCAAAGCCTTGGCGCAGCATTTCGTCCACTTCGTCAAGGACAAGGTAAGTTATGCCGCCAAGGCTCGTGTTGCCCTTGCGCAAGTGGTCCAAGAGGCGACCTGGCGTCCCCACAAGGACGTTGGCCTTATTGCCCAGTTTCCGCCGTTCTTCGTCATAGTCCTTGCCGCCGCTCACGGCAAGGACGCGGACTGGCGTGCCGTCAGCAAGCTTCTTGATTTCACCTGCCGTCTGCTGGGCCAGCTCCCTTGTCGGGGAAAGAATGAGGGCCTGGACGAAGGTCTTTACTTCCGTAATTTTTGTAAAAAGAGGCACGACAAAGGAAAGGGTCTTCCCCACCCCCGTCTGGGCGCGGCAAATGACGTCCCGTCCCTGCAAAAGGGCGGGGATGGCGCGTTCCTGCACAGGCGTCGGAATATCCTTTCCAGTCTGATGGAGTCGTTCAACAAGAGAAGGCGCAATCGCAAATTGAGCAAAACTACTTGGCATGGGGGTCTCTCCCTTCCTATTCATCAAAATTTCATGTTCTTCATTATATACTAAAGACCAAGAGTCAGGCAACGGAGGGTCCCCTGCCATTCTTCTTTTTCATTGCAAAAGGACGCTGCTTCCGTCCTTTGACAACCCCTACATTCCCTTCTACAATAGGAACGGATAAAAAACTGCGCTTTAATCCATACGCAAAAAGGAGTGACCTTGATGATATCAAAAAAAGCCGTTCTCTTAGGAGGCTTGAGCCTTCTTATTGGGACTGCCAGCGTGGCTGCCGCAAAGGAAGCTATCTGTTCCGAACAAATAATGCCTACAGTCCTTACCGCGCAAAAGCGGCCTGACGCGAAAAATCAGCGCTATGATCTTACTTTTATCCCTAAACCAGACCGCAAGGAAACCCTCACGGTAAATGGCAAAGCCGTTCCATTCTATGCCTACGAAAACCGAGTCTATGTCAGCCATCCCAAGGCGGCTGAATCAGAGAGCCTGACCCTCTACATTCCTGCCGCCTATCTGGAAGGCGGCCGCATCAATGGCTACAGTGCAAAAACAGCCCCCATTTTCATGCCAAACGGGGTGGGCGGCTATATGCCTGGCAAAATCCAGGCTCCTAGTGAGACAAATCGCGAAGGAACCGGTCCAAACGCCGTCCTTTATGCCCTATCTCGCGGTTATGTAGTTGCAGCTCCCGCCATACGGGGCCGCACTACTACAAATAGTGAAAACACGTATGTAGGAAAGGCGCCGGCACTCATCGTGGACTACAAAGCCGCGGTCCGCTATTTGCGGCATAACAGGGACCGCCTGCCCGCGGGCGATACCCAGCGGATCATTGCAAATGGAACCAGTGCAGGGGGAGCGCTTTCTGCCCTATTGGGCGCGACGGGAAATAGCGATGCCTATGAGCCTTATCTCAAAGAAATTGGCGCAGCCAAGGAACGGGATGATATTTTTGCGGCGAGCGTCTATTGTCCCATAACGGATCTATCCCATGCCGACATGGCCTATGAGTGGATCTTCAGCGGCGTCAACACCTACTTTCAGCAGCAGGGGCCCACTCAGGCAGCACCCAGTGACCGTCCCCTTCATGCGCCGCAGGAAAGCCTGACCGAGCATTCCATGACAGAAACGGAACAAGCTATTTCCAAAGAACTGAAATCCGCCTATCCAGCCTATGTCAACGCGCTGGGACTTGAAACCAAGGACTATGGAAAGCTCTTGCTTGACGTCGAAGGAAACGGTTCTTTTAAAGACTATATCAAAGGTCTTTATATGGCGTCGGCCCAAAAGGCACTGGACCAAGGCGTCAACGTGTCAAAAACGGATTGGATTCAAGTAAGCGATGGAAAAGTCGTTGATATGGATCTATCCCTTTATGCCCTTCTTGCAACGAGACTTAAAGCAGCACCGGCCTTCGATAAACTGGATAGTTCCGCTCCCGAAAATGATGAATTTGGCACGTCGGACGGCACGCCGCGCCACTTCACCCGTTTTTCCATGGACCATCGCACGGACCTTCGCTCCATGGTACCAGATAAGGAAGCACGCCTGATCAACCCCGTTTCCTTCCTTCAGGAAAAGGAAGGAAACGCGGCACCGCACTGGCGGATCCGTCATGGCAGCCTCGATCGGGATACTGCTCTTGCCATTCCTGCTGAACTTGCCTTACTGCTTCAAAAACGCGGCAAGGACGTTAATTTTGAAGTAGCTTGGGGAAAAGGTCATGCAGGAGATTATGACCTGTCAGAACTGTTTGATTGGCTGGATAGAATCTGCCGCTCGTAATTTCACGTACCCCTTAGGAATGAAAACAGCCCTATATAAAAAACGGAAGAAAGTGGAGAAATCCCCTTTCTTCCGTATTTTTATGATCAAAAGTCTTGATTTTAAGGAAACGATCTCTTGCCATTAGCCTTTTTCCATATAGTACCGGCGGAAGCCATTGAAAAGGGTGGACGGAAAAGAATCATGCGTTCTTTCCCGCCACCTTATTACAACGGCCTTTTTAGGTTGTGTTCATAGCTCCCGCCATGCTGCGGCACGCAGATGCGCCTTACAGAGTCCGTCCTGGATACTGTTTCAAGCCTTCGGCAAGGATATGCATGGCTTTTTTGAGGTCTTCACAGTTGAGGACGTAAGCAATGCGGCATTCGTCGCGGCCCCGGTCCGGAGAAGATACATAGAAGCCATTTCCTGGCGTAATCATGACCGTTTCATTATCGATGGCAAAATCGGTGAGGAGCCATTGGGCAAACTTTTCGATGTTGTCAACAGGCAATTTGACCATGACATAAAAAGCCCCTTTCGGTTCGGACGAAATGACGCCAGGCATAGCAGAGAGGGCTTCCTTCAGGGTATCGCGGCGGCGCGTATATTCATTGCGCACCTCTTCCCAATAAGAAGCCGGTGTCGTATAAAGCCCCGTTGCCCCGGCCTGATCCAATTGGGAAACAGAAAGACGTGCCTGGCAGCATTTAAGGAGCTGGGCACTGAGTTCCTTGTTCTTGGTCATCACGCAGCCAATCCGGGCCCCACACGCACTGTAGCGTTTAGAAACAGAATCGATCATGATAAGGTGCTCTGCCAGTTCCGGCATGGTGCCAAAGCTCTTATATTCGCCATCATAGACAAATTCACGATAAACTTCATCGGCAATAAGGGCAAGGTCATGTTTGCGGACGATGCGGCTGATAAGAGCCATTTCCTGTTCCGTATAAATGACGCCCGTCGGGTTTCCTGGGTTTGAAATCAGAATGGCCCGCGTCCGGGAATTGATGTGCTTTTCGATCTCGGCTTCACTGGGCAGGTGGTACCCATCGTGTGCTGACGTGGGAACGCCGCTGATTTCAACATTATAAGCACCGACAAAGCTCTTATAGTTGGCATAAAAAGGTTCAAACATAAGGATGTTGTCGCCAGGATCGCAGGTCGTCATGACGGCAAAGGCAATGGCTTCGCTGCCGCCATTGGTTACATAGATGTCATCTAGATTGTAGTCCATCCCCCAGTCATGGTAATACTTCTGGATAGCCTTGATCAGGCCTTCCTGTCCCTGGGACTTACCATATTCAAGCACAGCCGGATGGAACTTTTTCACGGCGTCAAAGAAGCTGTCCGGCGTTGCAATATCAGGCTGACCAATATTCAAATGGTAGATCTTGCGTCCTGCCTTCTCTGCTGCATTGGCCATTGGTGCCAGCTTACGAATGGGGGAAGTGGGGATTTTTTTTGTGCGTTCAGAAATATACATGAGCCTTCTCCTTTACAATAAATCTCCAAATACAGAATGGCCGATGAACTCGCGAATGATGGAGTTGTTGGGAATGGGCTCATCATCAATCGGTTCAACGATACTCAGCATACTTTTCAGTTTGGATGCCACCGTGTACTCTGCTGTATCTGGCTGGATCCGTTCCAATAAGGGGTAAGCATACTTCTTGAAGACTGCCAGTTCGTAGATAAGGGTCGTATTAAAGAGGATGTCGGCTTCTTCACTGAAAGGAAAAATATATTTTTCCTCTCCGGCCCTCACCTTATGCCAATTTTGGATTGTTGTGATAGCATCGTGGGACCGGAAGAGTGAATCCCGCACCATCCGGCGCAAGAGACGCATATCCGTTGTGGGAATCCGGTTGTAGTCATCAAAGGAAAGGGGCGTCAGGGCACTGATGTAGATCTTCATCTTTTCCCGGCGCGGTACGGATGACGAGACCGCTTCGTTGAGACCATGGATTCCTTCTACAATAAGGACACCGTCATCTCCCAACTGTTCCTTTTGGTCCCGGTAGCTCCGGGTCCCCGTGTGAAAGCTGAAATGAGGAATGGTTACAGTTTTTCCTTGAAGAAGCTCGTGAAGCTGCTCGTTGAAAAGATCCGTATCAAGGGCACCCAAGGATTCAAAATCATAACTTCCATCAGGAAGACGCGGCGTATCCTTGCGTTCCTTGAAATAGTTATCCATGGAAATCGGGATGGGTCGCATGCCATTGACGCGCAGCTGAACGGCCAGACGCTGGGAAAAAGTTGTTTTTCCCGATGAGGATGGACCAGCAATGAGGACTAACCGAACCCCCCGCTCCTCACTGGCAATGGCATCTGCAATCTGGGCAATCTTTTTTTCATGCTGTGCTTCACAGGCCAGGATGATTTCCCGGCTGTTGCCCCGTTTGATGAACTGGTTCAGGGCAGCAACCGTCGGACAATGCAGACGCTGCCCCATCTTTTCAGAATCGGCATAGACCGCGGCCAATTTATCCCGGCGAGCAAATGGTTCAAGGCGGTCATAGTGTCCCCTTTTTCCATAACGCAGGAGGATTCCTGACCCCATTCGGATCAGTTCAAATTCCTTAAGATAGCCCAAATGAGGCAAAAGGGGGTTCACGAAATAGGCACTCACTCCGTCCAGTTCATAAACTGGAATCTCCACATCATCCGGCAAGGCAGACAGAAGCGGCGCCTGATCACAATAAAAACGAGGTTTTACATAGGACCAGGCTTCCTGCTTTTTCTTAAAGGAAAGCGTGATGGGGGTCTTTTCCTGGATCATAGCTTTCATCTCGGCAGCCACATCGGCCAAGTCGTAATCGCTGAGGACAATCTTATTCTTGATGTCGCAATAAAGTGCATTGCCAAACGTATTCTGCACTTCCAGCATAACCTGCGGACGAGCTCGGTTCATGGCAGCAATAAGGACAAACAAAAAAGTGCTGATGTACGTATTATAACTCTCCACACTGTTCATATCAAGGAAACAAATTCGATCCCCTTCCTGAGGAATCATTTGCAAGGGAACTTCCCGTCCATTCAGGACTCCCAAGGCAATAGGAGTATCATACGCTGCCTGATAGTCAGGAGCAATGTCCACTAATGGTGTACCTTCTTGATAATTTCTTTGTTTTCCATCGGGTCCAACGAGTTGCATCGAATCAGCTCCTTCTAAAGTTATCGCGTTAAGGAAAAAGGGGTGCTGCCTCACGCAACACCCCTTTGACGACCTTATTCACCAACGGCATCCATGGCTTTCTTGATTTTCTTGGCCATACCGTAGATTTTACTGAGCGGTGTACAGCAAAGTCCAACACGGACACCAGCTGCAAGCGGCACACAGAAGATATTGTCTTCATGGAGCTTATTGCAGACTGCCTCCGAATCCTTTGCCGGGATGGACAGGAAGAAGCCGGAAATATAAGGCATCATCTTGAGGCCGCATTCCTGGGCTTCCCTCGTGAAGACATCGCCCCGTTCCTGAATCATCTTATAGTAATGGTTCCGTTCTTTCTGGATATCATCCAGAAGCTTTTTGTCCTTGTAGATGGTGGCAAGCGTATCCATGGCACCGCGGTTGCAGTTGGACCAGGTGCTGCGGCTCGTAAACTTATTGACGTCCACGAATTCCTGGATCTGATCCTTGCTGGAAGAAACACCGATGAGGGCGCCGCTGCGCTGTCCATACATGGAAAAGCTCTTGGAAAGGCTGTAGCAGATCAAGACAAAAATATTTTCTGGCAAATGGCTGAGCTTCTTGAAGATCTTGCGGACCTCTTCCCTTTCACCGGCATAGTCAATATAGGCTACATCAAGGGCAAGGACAGCCTTTTTATTTGTTCCCTTGATGGAATCTTCCAACATGTGAAGCACATTTTCAACATCTTCCGGCGTCAGGCTGAATCCTGTCGGATTATGGGCCGGCGTGTTGATGATGACAAGGACACGGTCCTGTTTCTTGAGAAGCTCCTGTACTTTTTCCCGAAGTCCTTCCAAATTGAACCGGTGGTCTTCTGTCACCATGGGATAGGTGTCAAAATTGCGGTTCATATCGCGGCACATGGTCTTGTAAGGGCCCCAATACCAAGCGCTTGTAAGCACCGTATCACCAGGCATCGTGTAGTTCCAGATGCAGTGATGGACGGCACCGCTGCCGCCAGCGGTTGCAACTGCAGCCGTGTAGCAGCCATCCGGACGGGACTGGCCAAAACAGGCACCCTGGACAAGATCCAGGAATTCCGGGAGTCCTGTAATAGGTGCGTATCTAAACAGTTCCGCATCGGACAAACTATGATAGACTTTGGCAACCGTCGGCAGTACAACAAAATTGCCATCATTATCCAGCATCACGCCAATCGTGGAATTTGTGACCTTATCTGCGCCAATTTCCTTGATCCGATTCTGGGCCGCTTCGCTGGCACCAAAAATACGGTCCTTTGCTGATTTCCCTTGTGCATGCGGTGCTACACAGCTGATTGACATAGAATAAATCCTCCCCTCGATGTGGGCCTTTCCGTGCCCAATCCATCTTACATGGAACTCATTATATAACGAATATTTATAGGGCATAGCGCTCTATCGTTTATTATCTCATCATTTGGGATTTTGGTCAATCGTTAGGGAAATGATTCTATATCGTTACAATTTCCGTTGCAAAGTGAACAATTTTAGTTTGAAGTATCAACTTATTCCCTTTTTCGCTCCGTTTCAAGAGGGTTTCCTCCGCGTGCATGCCTTGTCCTTTTTGCTCAAAGAGTTCAAAAAAAACCAAGATTTCAAAATAGCTTCCTTCTAAAGAAAGCTCGACAGTCTGTGCCATGACGCCATTTTTTTCCTTTACAGGACCCGAACGAAGAAAAAGCAGGCGACAGCCGCTTGCCTCCCCCCATTGAGTCAGTGCCTGAAGGATTTGGGAAGTAGAACGCTCAGGAGGGACCTCTTTTTCCAAGGCCGCAAGCTGACCATAAAGACGATTTTCCCTTTCCGCGTCATAATGACGATAAAAAAACAAGACCTCCTGATTCTCTTTACGAAGCTGCTGCAGAAATCCATAACGGGGATAAAAGAATGCGCCCTCCACAAAAAGAAACATAAGAAAGGTCACGCAAAAAAGCAGGAAGGCTCCCATAAGACCTTTGGGAAGGCTTTGCTTCACAAAAAAGCAGGACTCAGTCCGTTCCATCATGGGTCCTTCCTTTCTCCAAATGGATCAAGACAGTAAAATCAAGGGCCTTACCTGTCTTATCCTGGCTATCTTTGCCTTCCATATCTCCCAGCGTCACTTTTTTGACCGCAGGCAAACGGGAAAGATCCTTCGTCCAAATAAACAGAGGCTGCCGCTTTCTTGTCTTTCCCCTGATTTCAAGGATGGCACCTTTGGATGAGCGGCGGTCCTCCACGCTTTCAAGAACACATTCACTGGGAAGGCTTGTGCCCAGTTCCGTCAAAAGAGTGTGCCAAGACAGCGTCCGTTTTTCCGCCTCTGAAAGAAGTTCTGTCAAAGTATGGATGCTTTGTTCCGTCCTCCGATGCTGAAAAAGCCGGTCTTTCCAAAGGGAAATCGCCCGCTTTTGCTCGAGAAGCTGCTTTTTTTCATGGACAAGGTAAAGATGAGACGAAAAAAGAAAAACGGCCAAAACGCAAGTCATAGCAGCAAGGGCCCTTGTCAAAGGCTCTATAAAACGACGAGGAAGCCACTTTTCCTTATCACGTCCGGCTTGCAGATCAAGATAATAAGGGGGACTTCCTTTCTGTGCGGCTCCTAGAAGGGGTAGGATCTTCTGTCGGTCAAGCTTCCAGTGCGCCTGTTCAAAACGCTCTGCAGCCATGCCAAAACCGGAGCTTGGGAAATTGTGTACGGCAAGGGACGTCACTTCAGCAAGGGTGGAAAGGAAGGCGTCCTCAGCTTCCTTTTCTCCCCATACGAAAAGATCCGTAAAGGAAAGCTCCATGGCTTCATCCAAATAAGAGGTGAGATGCTTGACTTGGGATTTCCAGCGCTGAGCCTCTTCTTCCGGGGAAAGGCCAGCAGCCTTTTCCTTTTCATAATAGGGTCCATAGACTTTGGCAGATGGCAAGGTGTCCCAGGTTTCACTCGCTATGGGGAGTCCTTTTTCATAGGCAGTCAAGGTTCCACCCGTCCCTTCTCGGGAAAGAACAAGGGCCGTCCCGCGTTCCGTCTCAGGAAGGAGCCGCCCCAGGGACAGTGCCATTGGTTCAATTTTTACCAAGCAGCAGGAAAGCATGTCTGCAAGACATTCAAAAAACTCCAGTTCCACAAGAGGCGCCGCGGCGATGAGGGCGGAAAGAGGCGATCCTTTTTTCCCCATGACTTCAAGGACTGGTCCGAAGGTTCCTTCTTCATACGGGACATACTGGAGAGCCTCCCATAATACGGCATCCTTCCACTCCTTTTCCGGCAGTTCCGGGAGTTCCAACTGAGAGAGGAACCCATCCCCATGGGAAAGGACAATAGCAAGGGCCTTCAAAGGAATGCCTTTGTGCTGACAGATTTCCCGAATAAGCGCCGCCATGGCACCCGGATCATCCCAGCGTTTCTTTCCAGATAATGGAGGGGGCAAAGCAGCCGCTGCATAACGCTGGATTTCATAGGTCCCGCTTCTTCCCTTTGCGAACGCCGCAAGACAAAGAGCTTCCTTTTGAAGGAAGAGAACCGTCATCTTTTGCGGATAGGGACGAAACAGATTAAGAAAGTAAAGCAAAATGGCATGCATGGGAACGTCTCCTTACAACAGGGCGTAGTGGAAAGGGATTAGAACAAAAAGAGCTGGAAATAAAGACGGGCCACATCAGGACGCACGAAAAGAAAAAAGGCAGCCGTGCACAAAAATGGGGCAAATGGCAGAGGATCTCGCCACTTACGGCGGCCCAAGGCCATCATCAGGGCGGAAAAAGCAATGCCTAAGAGAGAGGCAAGAAAAAGGGTCAGGAGACTGCGCTCCCCATCAAGAAAAAGGCCGAGGGAAAAAGCGAGGGTTACATCACCAAAACCCATGCGGCCGCGGGATAAGCCATAAATCATCCACAGCGGAAGTCCCAAAAACAAGCTGCCTCCCACCATACGAAAGAAGGATGCACCGAACAAAAGATGGAATAGAGCCCCGCCAATCAAAAAGAGGAGGGATGCATCATAGACAAATTTTTCCTTCCCATCCATGACCGAAATGAGAACAAGAAAAGAAAAGAGATAAAAAGTAAGAAAAAGCAAAGGAGATGGAGCAGTGCCCCTTCCAAGGAGGGCAAAAGAGCCCCCCATCCCGACTTCCCACCATAAGAGATCCTTTTTAAGCGGCGCTAGACAGTAGCGGCAGCGGCCGCCGAGGCGAAGATAGCTCCACAGCGGGATTAAATCAAAAAAGCCCAGCCGATGACCGCAGGCATCACAATGAGAAGCTGGAAAAAAGAGGCTTTCCCCACGCGGAAGCCGGTCCGCGCAAAGTGCGAGGAAGCTTCCCGTGCAAAGTCCTGCAAGAATATAAAAAAGGGTCAGAAGCATCATGCAATTCCTTCCTCAAGACTGAATGCTGGTCCGCAGCTGAATGGCTTCCCCCAAATGGGATTCATCTATTTTTTCGGCTTCATCCAAGTCAGCAATGGTTCGGGCGACCTTGATGATTCGGTCGTGGCTTCTTGCACTGAGCCCCAACGCCGTAAAATAGGATTCCAGCATCTTTTCAGCGCCCTCCGTAAGGGGACAAAAAGCCTTCACTTCCCTACGACCCATACTGGCATTGCAGAACTTATGGGTCCCTTGGAGCCGTTCCTGCTGCCGCGCCCGGGCGGCAACCACGCGCTTTCTGATAGCGGCTGAACTTTCCGTTGGGCGGGTCCCCTTCATTTCCTTGTACTGCAGACGGGGCACGTGGATCTGGATGTCAATGCGGTCCAAGAGAGGCCCGCTGATCTTTTTCTGGTAACGCTGGATATCCCCGGTCCGGCAAGTACACTGATGGATGCCGTCCTCTTCTCCCCAAAAGCCGCAGGGGCAGGGATTCTGGGCTGCTACCAAGATGAAATCAGCAGGGAAAGTCAGTGTTGCCTGAACGCGGCTGATGGTAACAATCCGGTCCTCCAGCGGCTGCCGGAGAACCTCCAGGGAACTGCGAGTAAATTCCGGCAGTTCATCAAGAAAGAGTACCCCATGATGACTTAAGGTCACTTCCCCCGGTTTGGGGATACTGCCGCCGCCTATAAGGGCACTGTTTGAAACCGTATGATGAGGACTGCGAAAGGGTCGTTCCATGACAATGCCATGGCGATGACTGAGGAGACCAGCAATACTATAGATTTTTGTAACCTCAAGGGCTTCTTCCTCAGTCATAGGCGGCAGAATGGTCGGAAGACGCCGTGCCAGCATAGTCTTACCTGCGCCAGGCGCGCCTACCATAAGGATATTATGTCCGCCGGCGGCTGCGATTTCGAGAGCCCTTTTGGCCACGACCTGTCCTTGGACATCGGAAAAATCGACAGTTGTCGGAATTTCCTCTTCAGAAAACCGCAGGCATTTTTTTAACGGCAAAAGTGCCGCTTCCCCTTTGAGATGACGGACAATCTCACTTAAATGATGGGCCGTAAAAACATTGATGCCATCTACGAGTTCCCCTTCCTCGGCATTGCCTGCGGGAATAAAGATGCTTCCCCGCCCTTCGTCCCGTGCTCGTAAAATCATGGGCAGAATACCGCTCACCGGCCGCAGGGACCCATCAAGGGCGAGTTCACCTACAAAGACAGGGGCATCATCCTTAGGCAGTTCCAATCTTGCCTGGGCAGCCAGGATACCTATGGCAATGGGCAGATCGAGACCGGATCCGTCTTTTTTTAGATCGGCAGGAGCAAGGTTGACCGTAATATGCTGATCGGGAAACTTGCAGCTTGAATTCTTGATGGCACTGCGGACACGCTCCCGGGATTCCTTGACAGCTGTATCAGCCAGTCCCACAATTTCAAAATTAAACTTTCCATTGGCCACATCAACCTCAACAACAATCATTTCGCCATTGATGCCGCAAGTCGTTTCTCCCCATGTCCGTGCGTACAATATCGTCACTCCTTCTTTGGGACAAGCTGCCTAAAAACAGTCAACAGGTCCCGCCTTTGTTCCCGGTTACAAATAGTTTTTTAAATGATTGAGCTGAAAATGGCCAAAGAGCATCATGATTTCAATGACGTCATAGCGGATCCGGTCGCCGGGGCGTTTATGGTCCTGCAGATACTCATAGGCGGTTTCCCTGATGCGAGCGGCTTTTTCCTCCGTAACGGCATCGCGGGGTCTGCCATAAAGGTCAGTTCGGCGGCTCTTGACTTCAACAAAGACAAGCAGATGCCCCTTACGGGCCACAAGATCAAGTTCCCCATGACTGGAACTGTAGTTTTGGGCCTCAATGATATACCCTTGATGCCGGAGATAGGCCGCGGCTGCCCGCTCCCCCCAGCGGCCGAAACGAGTCCGTTCGTGCATCGCGCTATTTGAGCTTCAGGAGCTTGTCTTCGCTGATGGCAGGCGGTAAGGCGAGCCGGCTGGCAAGTCCCTTGATGGGTTCATAGGTCCTACGGTGCCACGGCGTTACACCCAAGGCCGCAAGGGCATCCAAATGGGCCTTTGACCCATAGCCTTTATTCGAAGAAAAGCCATATCCCGGATAGGTCTGATCGAGTTCCACCATGATACGGTCACGGGTCACCTTCGCAATGATGGAAGCGGCCGCAATCGCCGCACTGCGGGCATCACCATGAACAAGATCCTTCACGGGAATACCGACCAGGGAAAGTGGCATAGCATCGGTCAGTGCTGCATCCGGGGCTGCTGAAAGATGAGTCAGACACATCTGCATGGATTGTTTTGCCGCCTGATAGATATTAAGCGTGTCAATTTCCTGCGGCCCTAGGATGCGAACCGTCACGGCAAGTGCCTGCTGCAAGATTTCGTCATAAAGTGCCTCTCGGCGTTTCGGAGGGACTTTCTTGGAATCATTGAGTCCCGGCAGGTCAATTTCATGGGGCAGGATAACGGCAGCTGTTACCAAGGGGCCTGCTAACGGCCCTCGACCCGCCTCATCGGTTCCAGCGACATGGACAAATCCTTGTTCCCAAAAGATCCGTTCCGGTTCCATAAGGGCAGCAAGGCGCTCCTTTTCCGCCGCCATGCGGGCACACCGTTTATCATAGGACGCAAGGAGGCGCTGGACCCCTTTCCGTTCATCCCTGCGCCAGACAGCAAGATCCTCCTTAGCAGGCATATGAGAAAGGGCGGCTTTTATTTCTGCAATGGAATGCATCTCATCATCTTCCTTTTCTTTCTGGTTGAGTGGTCCAAGGACCTTATGGGCGTCATTATATCATGAATCCAGGGCTATGTGGGGTGCTTTGGCTGAATGGGTCTCCAAGCGTGCTAAAAGTCCTTTTTCAAGGGATGAACGGCCCTAATGAATTGTTTTATCAAAAAGCAAAAAGACTGCTGCACAAAAAGTACAGCAGTCTGCGTTTAGGGTTCTTCCAGTGTCATGGGACCCAATTTCCCAAATTTAAAATCGCGGAGAAAAAGATCGACAACCTTGGAACGGTTTACTTCCCCACCGCTCTTTAAGGCACCCCGTGCCCGGCCGATTTTATCAAGGAGGGATTCGGCCGTATCCATCTCTTCCACGGCAATGCCATAAGAGGCACCCAGTTCCTGAGGATACCGCTTTTTAAGGCGCAAGAGCAGAATGGAGGCAGCCATTTCCCGATCAAAGACGTCTTCCTTGATGGCGCCTGTCACAGCAAGGTGAAAACCGGTTTCCACCTTTTCAAACTTTGGCCAAAGCACGCCAGGCGTATCAAGAAGTTCTAGATTCTTTCCAATTTCCACCCATTGTGTATTGCGGGTCACGCCGGGACGATTCTGGGCCGCCGCCTTGTTTTTTCCCAAGATGCGATTGATAAGTGTCGATTTTCCTACATTAGGGATCCCCACAATCATGATTCGGATGGGATGGTTCCGCACGCCTTTTTTCAGCCACTTATCAATTACCGGCTGTCCGGCTTCCCGCATTGCCGTCAGAAGGGCTTTGACCCCGCGTCCTTTTTGGCAGTCAACTTCCAAAGCCTTAAGGCCCGCTTCCTTGAAATAGGTAAGCCAGGCCTTGGTGGCAAGGGGGTCAGCCATATCCGTTTTGTTTAGGGCTACAATCTTTACCTTACTGCCAATGAGTCCTTTAAGGAGCGGGTTGGCACTTGCCCGAGGAATGCGAGCATCAAGGAGCTCAACGACGACATCAACCATCCTAAGCTCGCTTTCCATCTGCCGTTTGGCCTTTGTCATATGACCGGGGAACCACTGGATCGTAAAGGCATAGCCTTCCAAAAGTTCTGGCATGAATTCCCCTCCTTACGGCAGGGCCTTGAATTCCGAGAAAGGCCAAAAGACAACACTGGCCTTTCCTTTCACAAGGGACAGATCAACAAAACCCACATCAGCATAACGACTGTCTTCGGAATTGTTGCGGTTATCGCCCATAACAAAAATAAATCCCTTAGGGACCGTCACCTTTCCGTAATTGGTATGAAAGGGCTCCTTGATATAGCTTTCATCAATGGCTTCCCCATTGACGAAGGTCTTGCCATCTCGGATTTCAATGGTATCCCCGCCAACAGCAATGACACGCTTGATGAAATCACGCCGCGTATCACTGGGGTACTTGAAGACAATGATTTCCCCCCGCTGCGGCTCACGCAGGTAGTAAACCAGCTTATTGACAATCAGACGTTCTTCATTCTGCAGGGTAGGCCGCATGGACGGACCGGAAACCATATAGGGCTCGACCAGAAAAGTTCGGATTCCCAGAGCCAGGACCACAGCGATGATAATGGAAAACAGCCAGTCACTGGCAGTATCCTGCCAGGATTTCTTTTCTTTTTCTTCACTCATGGATTTCACCTGTTTCTAACATGATACAGCAACATGTCTCTCGTATACAAAAAAAGAGGACTGCAGGACAGCCCCCTTTTCGTTTTCCAATTAGCGGCGCTCCTTGATGCGGGCAGCTTTACCCGTAAGTTTGCGCAAGTAGTACAGTTTGGCTCTCCGAACAATACCACGATGGGAAACAGTAATCTTTTCCAGACGCGGAGAATGCACGGGGAACGTTCTTTCTACACCAACACCGGATGCGATACGGCGGACGGTGAACATTTCACGGACACCAGTACCGTTGCGGGAGATACAGACACCTTCAAATAACTGAACACGTTCACGGTTTCCTTCAACAACCTTGACGTATACTTTCAGGGTATCGCCGGGACGGAAGTCAGGAATGTCGGAACGCAGCTGTTCCTTTTCAATTGCTTCGATAACGTTCATTTACTAGTTCCTCCTCAGAATCCAAGACGTTCATGTCTAGCCACGTGCTAACAGCGGACCGCCCGTTAATGCATACGCTGTATTATACCATAAGGGAAAACCCCATGCAAGAAGTTTTCCTCCCTGGTAAGGGCTGCAGCTGCCCTATTTTTTGTGCCGTTCTCCAAGCATCTCAAGAAAGAGCCGGCCGTCTCCTTTTTGCCACGTCATTGTCGAAAAAAGATCCGGACGGTGCTGGAGCGTGGCTTCAAATTCTTTCTTACGGCGCCAGGCACCAATCTTTTCGTGATCTCCAGATAGGAGAATATCCGGCACTTTTTTCCCCTCATAAGAAATGGGCCGCGTGTACTGAGGATGCTCCAAAAGGGAACCGGAAAAAGAGTCCTCTTCGGCGCTCACCAGTTTTCCCAGAACGCCTGGCACGAAACGAGCGACCGCGTCCATAACGGAAAGCGCGGGTAATTCACCGCCTGTCATGACAAAATCCCCTACGGATAGGCGCAGATCAGCTTCCTCTAGGATCCGCTCATCGAACCCTTCATAATGGCCGCAAAGAAAAATAAGATCCCGGCCAGCTCGGGAAAGAGCGGTGACGCGTGCTTGGCAAAGAGTTTCACCTACAGGCGTCAGCGCAGCCACAAGTGCATCCGGGGCGAGGCACCTGGCTTTTTCAAGAGCCGCCAGATATGTGTCCACACGCAGGACCATGCCGGCACCGCCGCCGCAGGTTGTATCGTCAACGCTGCGGTGGCGGTCCGTCGCATAATCACGGGGATTGACGCAAAGAACCTCAATGAGGCCTTCTTTTTGGGCCCGTCCCAAGATACTCACGGAAGCGGCGCCTGCAATGAGTTCAGGGAACAAGGTAATAAAAACAAATTTCATCAAATCCACTCCGGCAGTTTAGCAACAACCTTATGCTCTGCCCAATCGATGGTAAGGATGTTCTCCTTGATGGCGGCAAGGAGAATCTCCTCGCCTGTCGGGGAAGCAATCACAAAAACATCGGTACTGCCCGGGGAAATGACATCCTTTACGGTGCCAAAGGCTTCCCCGTCAGGACTTTCGACAGCAAATCCCAAGATATCCCGCACATAGAACTGTCCTTTCGGCAAGGGAGGAAGTTCCTTGGGGGAAATGACAAGCTGACGGCCCCGCAGGGCTTCGGCTTCGTCCATATTGGTGATTTCCTTCACCATCATGAGATAGACATTTTTATGCTGCCGAACGGAAACAACCGTGAGATCCCGTCCATCATCAAGATGGACAATCTTCATCTTGGCATAGCGCTGCGGCTGGTCGGTCAGGGGCATGATACGAAATTCGCCCCGCACACCATGCGGGGCGACGATTTTGCCAATCACAATTTGCTGTTCCATGGTCATCACGCCCGAAATGCAATGACCTTGCCGTCTTCAACGACAATTTCAGCGCCCATGAGGGCTTCCAGATCGGACCCTATGGTAATTTCCACGGAACGCTCCAATGTGCCGTGACCGATTTCGCTACCGATTTCGAGGTTTTCTGCTCGTTCCAGTTTATCTTTAAGCTCCTGGAGAGCATGGCCACGTTGGTTCTTTTCGTATTCAATCTGGTCCCGCATGCTGGCAACCAGCTGGGGAGCGGCGCCGGCATTGTTATCCAAGGCCTTTTTGGCACTGAATTGGAACCGTTCAAAATCAAGTTCAGCAGCCTGGACCTGGCGTTTCATATCGGCAATCAGTTGTGCCTTCAGATCTTCCGTCACCTTCGCCTTAATGGTTACAGGGACTTTTACGATCATTTTATCCATGGTTTGCCCACCTTTAATCAATATCGACGATCACTTTGACATTTTCACGGGTGGCCGCGGCCTTCATGACCATACGGATGGCTTTTGCAATCCGGCCTTGCTTGCCGATGACCTTACCCATATCATCGGGTGCCACGTGGAGTTTAAGAACGACAGTGGAACCACGCCTTTCTTCCTCCACCTGCACCTCGGAGGGATGATTGACGATAGCCTTAGCAATGACTTCAACTATCTCTTTCATAGGTCTCCTCCTTATTTCGCAGCCTTCTTGTCAGCCAGTTTGGTCATGAGGCCTTCCTTGCTGAACATGGAGCGAACCGTATCCGTCGGCTGTGCGCCTTTCATCATCCAGCTCAGAGCCTTTTCCTCATCAATCTTTACAACAGCAGGATCGACGTTGGAATCGTAGGTCCCAACCGTTTCAATGATGCGGCCATCACGCGGAGCGCGTTCATCGGCAACAACGATACGATAGAAGGGTCTTTTCTTAGCACCCATACGTTTCAGACGAATTTTTACTGCCACAATTTTCACCTCCTTAAAGGAATTTGATTTATTGCATGAAAGGCAGTTTGAATCTGCCTTTCCGTGCATACTTGTTCATCCCCTGCATGGTCTTCATGAGCTTCTTGCTCTCTTCAAACTGCTTGAGCAAGCGATTGACATCCTGGACACGCTGGCCACAGCCCGCGGCAATGCGCTTACGACGGGACCCGTTGATAATGCGGGGATTCTGCCGCTCCTTCGGAGTCATGGACGTGATGATGGCCTCCAACCTGCGGACTTCCTTGCCATCAAGATCCACGCCTTCAAACTGCTTGCTGAATTTTCCCATGCCGGGAATCATGCTCAGGATGGATTCCAAGGAACCCAGCCTCTTGACCTGTTTCATTTGGTCAAGGAACATATCGAGGGTGAACTCGTTATGTTTCATTGACTCAGCCAGTCTCTTGGCCGAATCAACATCAATGGCCTCTTGGGCCTTTTCTATGAGGGATAGGACATCCCCCATTCCAAGGATGCGGGAAGCCATGCGGTCCGGATAAAATGGCTGGAGTGCATCCAGCTTTTCACCCATACCTACAAACTTCACCGGGCAATCGGCTACGGATTTGACGCTGAGAACAGCACCACCGCGAGCGTCGCCATCAAGTTTCGTCACAATAAGGCCCGTAATCCCAAGGGCTTTATTGAAGGCCTCTGCAACCGTCACGGCATCCTGTCCCGTCATTGCGTCGACGACAAGAAGGATTTCATCTGGATGAACCGCGGTTTTGATGTTTTTCAGCTCATCCATGAGCTTTTCATCAATATGCAATCGCCCGGCTGTATCGATGAGGACCGTATCGCACAAAAGGGCATTGGCCCTTTTGATGGCCTCTTGGGCAATCGTCACAGGGGAGACCTCACTGCCCATGGAAAAGACTGGCATGTCCAGTTCCTTTCCAATGACTTCGAGCTGGGTAATGGCAGCGGGACGATAAACGTCACCAGCAACCATGAGCGGCTTCTTTCCATTTTTGCGGAGGTAATTGGCCAGCTTTCCGATGGAAGTAGTCTTACCTGCACCCTGAAGCCCGGCAAGCATGATCACCGTAGGTGGATTCGAGGAAAATTGGAGCTTGCTCTGTTCCCCGCCTAAAAGGGCTATCAGTTCCTCGTGGACGACTTTGACGATATATTGACCAGCGGTCAGGTTAGGATCAATTTTTTGACCTTGCACCCGTTCCTTGATCTTTGTGGTAAATTCCTTGACAACCTTGAAATTGACATCTGCTTCCAAAAGGGCCAACCGCACGTCCCTCAAGGTTTCCTTAAGGTCCTGCTCCGTAACGGTCTTTTGGCCGCGAATCTTTTGGATGGCTGCCGTCAATTTATCGGTCAGCATTTCAAAAGCCATGGTGTACCTGCTTTCTGTCTGGCCGTGGGACCTCTAGGTCCTTTACCGACTTATGTAGTATAGCGGATAAACAGCAAGGTGTCAAGTATTTTCCCTTGACACCTGATTTTCATGCATCACCCATGACCTTATGGATGATGTCTTCAATTTTTTGAAGCCGTTCATCCCCTAGTCCTTCTTCCTTGAGCGCACCCAGGAGATGGAGGGCCCCCCGCAGTTCAAACTGCATGGATTCTTCCTTTTGGAGGACGCGGAGCTTCTTTTCATACTTTTCAAGGGACTCCTCTACTCGCTTTAAGAGATCATAGACAGCCTGCCGGCTTGTTCCGCCGGCATCAGCAATCTCGCCAAGGGACAGGTCATCATAAAAATACTGTTCCATGATTTTTTGCTGCCGCACCGTAAGAAGACTCCCATATACATCATAAAGTCTGCCAATGCGGATCCTTTTGGCAAACAGCGTCTCATCCTGCATGAAGCTTTTTCCCTCCTAGGAAAAAGGAATGTGGGAGGAGAACTTCCTCCACGGATCCTTTATCATGATACTGATGGGTCATGTCCTGACCCATCGAAGAGATTCTTTTCAAGGGACGGAGCAGACGCCACACGAGGCTTTTTGACAGCCTTTGTCCTACGTTTTCTCCTGCTTCTGCCAAAAAGCCCCAAGGCCTGTTCCCGTTCCTTTTCCCGCCGTTTCTTTTCTTCCTTGTTGCGATCCCAATAGACATAATGACAGGTATAACGCTTTAAGAGCGCACTGTCCGGATTGCTTTCCTTTTGGAGATTGCCTAGGCCATAAGCTTCGGCAATCATCTTGCCCAAGGTTGCATTGACGCTGTGGGCCGAATAGGTTTTCACCGCTTCCTTGTATTCCTTCAAAAGGGCCGGGTCGCGCTCGATGAACAGGAAGATTTCATCAGTCAGGCGTTTTGTAAAAGCGGTAATGGCCTTCCGCCCCAAACGTTCAATCTTTCTTTTTTCCCGCATAGGCTACTCCCCTTTGCGCAGAGCCTCATAGGCCATCTTCATGGCCTTTACCGTTGCTGTGATGTCTTCGGCGCCGAGAATAGAACTGATCATGGCGCAGCCTGCGGCCCCGCACTTCATGACTTCCGGGAATTCCTTTTTACCGATACCGCCGATTCCAACAATGGGAAGGGAAATGGCCGCAATGATTTCCCGGAAGGGACCGAGGCCTAGACAGGACGCATCCTTTTTAGTCTCTGTTGGGTAAAGGGCGCCCACGCCGAGGTAATCGGCGCCGCCACGAAGGGCCGCCTGCGCCTCTTCAAGGTTATGGGCAGAAATACCGATGATGGCATCATTTCCTAATTCCTGCCGTCCCCGGGCAAGGGATTCATCGCTTTGTCCCAAATGGACCCCATCAGCGCCGATGGCCTTGGCGCAGGCAATATCGTCATCGACAAGAAGCGGTACGTCGTAGTGGTCGCACAGGATCTTGACCTTGCGGCCAATGGCAATACGTTCTTCCGTCGTCACGTCCTTTTCCCTCAGCTGGACCAAAGTAATGCCCGCTTGGAGGGCTTCTTCGACAGCTTCATAAAAATCGCGGCCCTTTTTGTCCGTCACCTTTCGGTCCGTGACCAAATAGAGGCTGTAATCAATGGTTCGTTTCATTTTGCTGGCCCTCCTTTAAAAAGGTTATAAAGCCTATGCCCCTCGTGTTGGCTGATGGCATCCATCAAATGGGCCCGGAAGGTCCCAGGGCCGGGAACGTCCTTTTCCGCAAGTTCAGCTCCCGTATTCATGACCGTAAGGCCCCATAGGGCAGCATAAAGGGGGGATTCAGGATAGACTCCCAGGGCTGCCGCCATAAGCGTTCCCGTCATGCAGCCAGCCCCCGTAATCCGGCCCAGATAAGCCGTTCCATTATGAGCCAGATAAGTTACGGTTCCGTCGCTTACAGCATCAGTGGCACCCGTTACAGCAGCCGTGCAGTGAAACTTGCAGGCCAAAGCTTTGGCAATCCGTTCCGGATGGTCATCAGAAAGGGAATCCACGCCCTTTCCCCCTTCGCCCTGCCAAGAAAGGAGGGCCTTTCCTTCGGCACTGTTGCCCTTGATGACCGTGATGGCCCCAGTCTGAAGCAGGGTACGGGCCGCATCAAAGCGGAAGGACGACGACATGACCCCAACAGGGTCAAGCAGGATAGGCCGTCCACAGGCAGCGGTTCCGGCAAGGGCTTTTTTCATGGCGCCATAGGTTCGTTCATTCATAGTTCCCAAATTGAGGACCAAAGCGTCAGAAAGCTGTGAGATGGCGGGCATTTCCCCTTCCTCGTCAGCCATCATGGGAGATGCCCCAATGGCAAGGGCCGCATCCGCACAGAATCCGGCCGTCACATAATTTGTTATGTGATGAACCAACGGATGATGGGACCGCATGGCCTCACTGATGGAGCAAAAGGCCTTTTCAAGGGGCATCATTTCCCAATCCCTGCCTTTTCATAAAGAGAGACAAAGTGATGGATAGGGCCGTGCCCATGACCGACAGGAAGGCCATGCTCAATGCCGAGTGCCACATAGTCCTTGGCAAGTTGAGCCGCTTCTGGAAGGGTGTGGCCCAAAGCCAATTCTGAAGCAAGGGCGGACGATAAACTGCAGCCCGTTCCATGCGTATTGGAGTTATCGATATGACGGCCCAAAAGCCAAGTCCCGCGCCCATCTTTTTCCAAAAGATAGTCATCAGCAGTCTGGGCAAGATGACCGCCCTTAAGGAGCACAGCCGCACCGCAGGCATCTAGGATTGCATGGGCTGCCTTTTCCATATCGTCTTTTGAGCGGATTGTCATGCCTGATAGGACTTCTCCTTCCATCATATTCGGCGTGATGACTGAAGCAAGGGGCAGGAGCTTTTCCAAGAGGGTCCGCCGGGCCGTCTCCTCAAGAAGATAGGCTCCGCTTGTCGCCACCATGACCGGATCGACAACAAGATAGGAAGGTACATAGGCTTTCATCTTTTTCGCAATGGTCTCGATGATGGGCGTAATGGAAACCATGCCCACCTTGACGGCATCGACATGAATATCGGAAAAAACTGCATCAATCTGGGCGGCGACAACTTCAGCGTCAATATTTTGGATTCTCGTAACGCCGGTCGTATTTTGGGCGGTTACTGCAGTAATAACACTCATTCCAAAGGTGCCATGGGCAGCAAACGTCTTTAGATCAGCCTGGATTCCCGCGCCGCCGGAGGAATCAGAACCTGCAATGGTGAGCAGATGTTTCATGATGGATCTTCCTTTCCTGTACAAAGAGCGTCCTGCCAATTTGACAGGACGCCAAGAACCGTAGGAGCCGGGCTCCCTACTTTACTTTGCGGACCATATCAACGATATGATCAACGGTGAATCCATATTCTTTATAGACCGTCTTACCCGGACCAGAAGCGCCAAATGTATCGATACCGATGACGTGGTCCTCGCTGCCCGTATAGCGGGCCCAGCCCGTACGGACACCTGCTTCGACGGCAATCGCCGGTACATCCTTGGGAAGGACGCGGCGTCTGTAGGCTGCACTCTGGCTGTCAAAAAGATCCCAGCTGGGCATGGAAACAACTTGAACGCCGATATGACGTTTCGTCAATTTTTTCTGGGCTTCAAGGGCTAAATGAACTTCACTGCCTGTAGCAATGATAACGGCCTTGAGGTCTTCTTCTTTCGGGCAAGGGCTCAGGATGTAAGCGCCTTTGGGTGCACCCTTAGCAATCACTTTGGCATAATCATGAAGAACGGGCATACCCTGACGGGTAAGAAGCAGACAGGTCGGACGGTCTTTTGTTTCACAGGCCGTCTTCCAAGCAGCCGCTGTTTCAAGGGCATCAGCAGGCCGAATGACGGAAACGTTAGGAATCAGCCGCAGGCTCATGGCCTGTTCAACAGGCTGATGGGTCGGACCATCTTCACCGACAAAGATGCTGTCGTGGGTAAAGACAAAATGGCTGCCAATGCCCATCAGTGCGGCCATACGGATAGCAGGACGCATGAAATCAGCAAAGACAAGGAAGGTCGCGCCAAAAGGCAGGAGCCCGCCGTGGAGGCTCAGCCCATTGACGATACAGCCCATGGCATGTTCGCGGATTCCAAAGTGGATATTGCGGCCTTCCGGTGTTCTCGCGGAGAAGAACCCCTTGCCCTTCATTTCAGTCTTGTTGGATGGCCCAAGGTCAGCACTGCCGCCGACAAGGCTTGGCAGTGCATCGGCAAGGCTTTGCAGGACTGTACCGGAAGCAGCACGTGTAGCCGCGCTTTCCGTACCATCAAAGATAGCCATGAGTTTCTTGAGATCAAGATCGACCTTCCCATTCATGCGGTCCACCAGTTCTGCTGCAAGATCAGGATATTTTTTGACGTATTCATCAAGAAGGGCTTCCCATTCAGCCTCTTTTCGTTCTGCCGCGGGAATCTTTTCTTCGAAATGAGCCCGCACTTCATCAGGCACATAGAAGGACTTTTCCGGATCCCAACCGGCGGCTTTTTTAGTGGCAGCCACATTCTCAGCGCCCAGCGGTTCGCCGTGCGCACTGGCCATATCCTGGCGCGGACTGCCAAAACCAATATGGGTGGGAACAATAATGAGGGAAGGACGGTTCTTTTCTCTTTTGGCTTCCTTGATGGCTTTGGCCAGTTCTTCCACATCCTCAGAGGTAGAAACACGCAATACCTGCCATCCATAGGCAACAAAACGAGCCCCCACGTCTTCCTTGAAGGCAATGTCCGTATGGCCTTCGATAGTGATCTTGTTATCGTCATAAAGGAAAATTAATTTGCCTAGTCCCAGCGTCCCTGCAAGGGAAGCGGCTTCAGAAGCAACACCCTCCATCTGGTCGCCGTCGCTTGTGATGCCATAGGTATAATGGTCTACCACGGGGAACCCCTTTTTGTTGTAGCGGGCAGCAAGCATCTTTTCTGCCATGGCAAGACCTACGGCCATGGCAAATCCATGACCTAAAGGACCAGTTGAAACATCAACACCGGGCGTGACCCCATATTCCGGATGGCCCGGGGTCAGGGACCCCCACTGACGGAATTGTTTCAAATCATCAAGGGAGACCTTGTATCCAGCCAAATGAAGCATGGCATATTGCAGGGCAGAACCATGGCCTGGCGAAAGAACAAAACGATCGCGGTCGAACCAAGACGGATCCTTGGGGTTCACCTTCATGAAACGATCCCAGATCGTATACATAAGCGGAGCCGTTCCAAGGGGAAGGCCGGGATGGCCGGAATTGGCAGCCTGGACTTCATCAATGGACAAGAAACGTAAGGTATTGATGCTTTCTTGATCAATTTTTTTCATGAAAACAATATTCCTCCTACCATAACTCGGATATTGGGTCTTTCCTTACGATTATAGGATATTTGGCTTGGTTTCGCAACAAAGCTTCCAAAAAAGGGGCCGCTGCCTGCGGCAGCGGCCATGACGTGCTTATTTTCCTTCTTTTTCCTTGGCCTCCTCAATGATCTTTTCAGCCATTTTTGGCGGAACGTCCTCATAATGATCGAACTTCATCTCAAAGGTTCCGGTTCCTTGGGTCAAGGCACGGAGGTCAACTGCATAATCAAGGATCTCCGCATATGGCACTTGGGCCTTGATACAGCTTCTTCCATCTTCAGCGGTCTGCATACCCATGATGCGGCCCCGCTTGCTGTTAAGGTCGGAAATAACGTCGCCAGTAACCCGTTCATCACAGTAAACATCAAGGTTATAATACGGTTCCATAAGAACGGGTTTTGCTTCCGCGCAGCCTTTCTGGAAGGCTTGGTTAGCCGCCACCTTAAAAGCCATTTCCGAAGAGTCGACCGTATGATAGGAGCCATCAAGAAGGGTGATCCTGATATCAACTACAGGATAGCCCGCAAGGACTCCATGTTCAACGGCTTCGCGCATACCCTTTTCTACGGCTGGGATATACTGGCGAGGAACGGCACCGCCGAAGATTTTATCGACGAATTCAAAGCCTCCAACAGGCGGCAGCGGTTCAAGCCGAACCACAACATGACCATACTGACCATGACCGCCCGTTTGTTTCTTGTATTTGCCCTCAACCTCTGCCGTGCCGCGGATGGTTTCCTTATATTCCACAATCGGTGCACGAAGTTCTGCTTCCACACCAAACTTGCGTGTCATCCGCTCCATGATGATTTCAAGATGCTGATCCCCCATGCCACTGATCAGCGTTTCCTTTGTTACGTTATTGCGAGTTACAATGAAGGTCGGATCCTCATCCATGAGTTTTGTGAGAGCGCCGGCAATCTTTTCTTCATCACCCTTCTTCTTCGGATAAATGGCCCGGCTGTACATAGGCAGCGGGAATTCAATGGGCTTAAAGAGGACGGGGTTGTTCTTGTCACTTAAGGTATCGCCCGTTGCCGTGAACTGGAGACGGGAAATGACCCCAATATCACCGGCTACAATCTGTTTCATAGGAATCTGCGTCTTCCCGCGCAAGGTAAAGACAGGCCCGACTTTTTCCATTTCCTCACGGCTGGCATTATAGACCGCACTATCCGCCGAAATGGCACCGGAAAAGACCCTGACAAAACTCAGACGGCCCACAAAGGGATCTGCCGTTGTCTTAAAGACGAGAGCAGCCATAGGTGCGTTCGAGTCGCGGACTTCCGTTTTGCCGGTGGTCGGATTTTCCACTTCAAAATCATTGAGAACGGAGGGGAAAGTATAGTTTACGATGGCATTCAGGCAGCGGCCAAGGCCAATGTTCTTATACGCACTGCCGCAGAGCACAGGGAAGATGATGCCTTGCCGGATACCTTTAACAAGGCAGTTCATGATGACATTGTCTGGAATTTCCTCACCTTCAAGGTATTTTTCCATAACCTCATCATCGGCTTCGACAGCCGCTTCCACCATCTTGCTGTGAGCATCGGCGACCCAGTCCTTCAGTTCATCCGGGACTTCGATTTCATCGGCTCCATTGCCGTTGCCGCGGTAGGCCTTCTGATTGAAGACGTCGATGACACCACAGAAATTCTCTTCCTTGCCCAAAGGCAGATGGAGCGGCAGAACCCGTTTACCAATCTTGGTCCGGAGGTTATCCATGATTTGATCAAAGTCAGCATTTTCACGGTCCATCTTATTAACGAAAATCAATCGAGGCAATCCGGCTTCTTCTGCGAGATTCCAGCATTGTTCCGTTCCAATCTGGACCCCGCTCGTTGCACTGACCACTATGAGCACACTGTCAACGGCGCGGAAAGCGCCCTTTACTTCAGCTACGAAATCAGCAAATCCCGGGGTATCAAGGAAGTTGATCTTGACATCGTTCCATTCAACAGGCGCAAGGGTCGCACTGACAGAAACACCGCGCTTGATTTCCTCTGGCTCAAAGTCCGTTGTTGTCTGTCCATCCTCCACTTTGCACATCCGGCTGATGGCGCCGCTGCGATAAAGCAGGGCTTCCGTAAGGGAAGTCGTCCCTGCACCGCCGTGCCCTACAATAGCAACGTTCCTGATTTTATCACCTGTGTACTCTTTCACGTTATTGCCCCCTTTATATCGAATCTATTCGTAACAATCTCATGGTATCCTTTTTCGCTGATTTCTTGGAATTTTCCTTCTTTTCTTGCACGACTTTCCTTAACGGTAAAAAACGCCTCTTAATCTGTATAGTAAGTTACAGATCAAGAGACGTTTCACTGCCGTGAATATTAGGTTTAGAAAGGATCTGAAACGAAGCGATAACATCCTAGGACGATTTCTTCTCCTTCCGTTTCCGGTGGTACAGAAGTCCCCCATAGACGATGATAACAAGGGTAGTCAAGACGGCAAGGCGGTCCATATGGGCCCGGAAATTGACAACATCATGCCCTACGACGACTTCAAGTGCGGTTGAAGGGAATTTGCCAATCAGATTGGCAATAATATAATCCCGTGCGCTCATCCGGCTTACGGCGCCCAACGCGGTCAGGATTCCTGACGGAAAATAAGGCAGCGTCCGGGCAAGGGCCATAGCTGTAAGCCCGCCCTTGCTGCTCATTTCATCAAGGCGCTTCAGGTTATTGCTCTTTGTAATGAGCTTTTCCGCTTCATCACGCAAAAAATAGCGAAGCACAAAAAAATTAAGCACCACACCGACGGTTTCGGCCAGCCAGGATACAGTAATCCCAAGAGGCAAACCAAAGATAACACCATTTGCCGTTGATAAAAAAATGGAGGGCAAAAATCCGAGGGCATTGATGAGGACATCGAGAAAAAAGCTGACCACGATGGCCCAAGGGCCAAAGCTCCTCAGATAATCCGTTGTCTCCTTAAGATTGCCGCCGCGGGCCAAATGACACAGATTTTCCGTAACGCCTGGCGCAAAAACATGGATAGCCAACAGGCATCCTATAAGAAGCAGAAAAGTAATACATTTAAAGCTTCCGCTTTTCCAATTAATTTTTTTATTCATTTCATCCATCCTTCAGTCAGGAATTAAAAATCTGTTCAAACCGTCCATCAAACTGGGTGGTAGCGACGCCTTCCTCAATGAAACGGGCCCCTTGGGGATCGGCCATAATCCGTTTGGCATATTCCCGTGCTTCTACAAGGGTATCCGTATCACGAAGGATATCCGCAATATAGAGGTCGGGCAGCCCATGCTGCCGAACGCCAAAAAGCTGGCCGGCGCCTCGAAGTTCCATATCTTTCTCGGCAAGCAGGAAGCCATCACTGCAGCTGCGCATGATCTGGAGCCGTTCCAATGTCTGGGGCTGATTCGAACCGGTAAGCAGCACACAATACGATTGACTCGATCCACGACCGACACGGCCTCGGAGCTGGTGCATCTGGGCCAGTCCAAAACGATCCGCCCCTTCAATGATCATCAGCGTCGCATTGGGTACATTGACGCCAACTTCAATCACCGTTGTAGCAATGAGGACCTTGGTCTTTCCACTCACAAAATCAGCCATGACCGCATCCTTTTCCTCTGCTTTGAGGCGTCCGTGAAGGAGGCCGCAGGGAATACCCTTCAAAAAAGTCTGGGTCAGTTCCTCATATAGGTCTGTCGCGGATTTTGCATCGACCGTGTCCGAACCCTCAATCAGAGGGGCCACAATGTAAGCCTGATGCCCTTCTTTCACTTGATGGATAAGGCCAGCATAGACATCGGCCCGTTTTTCATCGGTGTAGCACAAGGTCTTGATTGGTTTGCGTCCTGGTGGGAGCCCCTTCATAAGAGACACATCAAGATCCCCATAAACGGTTAAGGCAAGGGTTCGCGGAATGGGCGTCGCTGTCATGACAAGGACATGGGGTGTATAGCTTGATTTTCCCGACAAGCGGGATCGCTGCTCCACGCCAAAGCGATGCTGTTCATCCGTTATGGCAAGTGCCAAGGAGTGAAAAGTAACGGCATCTTGGATCAGAGCGTAGGTCCCAACGACGGCCTTGATGGTGCCGTCAGCAAGTCCCTCCAAGACCTCCCGCCGAGCCGCTTGCCCCAGGCTCCCCGTAAGCAGGGCTGTATGGATGCCCAAAGGTTCCAAGACCTTCTGCATTTCTTTGTAATGCTGCTCTGCAAGGATTTCCGTTGGTGCCATCAGACAGCCTTGATAGCCATTTTCAGCAGCTTTAGCAAGCGCCAGCATAGCGACAGCCGTCTTTCCTGAACCAACATCACCTTGGAGGAGACGATTCATGGGTTCAGGACTTTCCATATCATCATTGATTTCCTGCCAAGCTTTTTTTTGGCTTTCCGTCAAGGTAAAGCCTAAATGGTCCAAAACAGACTGCCATAAGGGCCCGCAATGACCCATCTTGATACCTAGGCTCCTTTTCTTGATGTTGGCTCGATGGTGCAGAAGCCCACACTGGATAAAGAAGAGTTCCTCAAAAATGAAGCGTCTTCTTGCTTCTTCCATTTTTTCCAAGGACGGCGGGAAGTGAATGGCTTCCAAGGCCTCATAGCGGGAAAGGAAGCCTTTTTTTCTCATGATCCAATCAGGCAGGCATTCAGGGAGATGGTGCTTTGCAAGAAGCAGGGCTTGGCGCACAGCAGAACGCACATTTTTTTGGGTAAGACTGCCGCTTAAGGCATAGGTCGGCAGGATACCCGGAGCTTCCGGATGCTCATCTTTGACCTTGGAAATGACAGCCTGAGTGACAGCCTTGGCGGTTCGTCCCGGACCGACTTTCCCAATGACAAGGACATCATCCCCATTTTCCAGATACCGTACGGCATAGACTTGGGCCCCAAAAAGAAAGATTTCGGCAAAAGCCGTCCCATCGCTGACCACGACTGACGCATAGCGCATATTCCGAGCACTGCGCCGTTTTATGATGCGGGCAATCTGTCCGCGAAAAAGCTGCATGGAACCATCAAGGGTCAGTTCCCGGATTGTCTTTACATGAGAATAATCAAGATAACATCCTTGACGGGGAAAATGATTCAAGAGGTCTCCAATCGTCACAATTCCTAGTCCTTCGAACTCAATCGCCTTTTTAGGACCAACCCCTTTCAAGGAGGAAACGGGCTTTTTCCACCATGGCAGTGACTGGGTTTTGGCATCTATTTTTTTCATTGATGGATCCCTCCTCTATGATTTCTTTTAATCATACCAAATTTTCTGTCCTAATGGGGGCATTTCCTATGGTCTTCAGGATTTCACCAAAATTTACTTGCAAGAAACTCTTTGTTTGTGTTAAAATACTTGCATTGAGTTAAAAATTAGCATTGCCTTATTAGCTAGAAGGAGGTGGGACCATGGCATGCATCTGTGATATCTGCAAGAAAGGTGAGCTGAGCGGCAACAATGTCAGCCATTCCAATAGACATGTGAAACGTTCTTGGAAGCCTAACATTCAAAAGGTCAAAGCAGTTGTAGACGGCGAAGTCAAGAGCGTTAATGTTTGCACTCGCTGCTTACGTTCCGGCAAGGTGACCCGCGCCATCTAAGCTAGAGGAAACGGTAGGAACCAGTTACTTCGGTAACTGGTTCTTTTTTATTTCTTTACGCCAAAAGATTGCCGCAGTAGGGGCAGAATCTGGCATCATGAGGAACCTGACGGCCACAGTGAGGACAAGGACTGTCCTGCGTATACGCCTCTATTTTAGCTTCAAGCCGTTTCATGAAGGCTTCTGTTTCCTTATTTTGTGGCCGGAAGCTATAGACCTCAATCCGTTCCTTATGAATATCAAGGATGACCTGACAGCCTTCTTCTACGGGCGTCACAACGAGGGAAACCTCTTTTTTCTTTGGCTCGCCAAAAAGAAAGGTTTTTTCTCCCGTGAGGAGACTTCCCTGAAAAAGATGCTCCTTTTCATCCACTTCCTTTAGGCTGATTTCCATCTCCCGGGCTGTATCAAGGGCAAGCTGCCAAATGACAGTGACAGGAAGACGATATTTCCGTTCGATAAGGCTGCCGCCGCTGCCGTTGATTTCCATGGCTTCACTCCTCCTCTTCCTTGACAGAAACAATGGCGTCTTTTCCGCTTTCAACACGGGTTCCTTCTTTTTGCAGCAGCGTAATGGATGCCGCGCCACCCGTCACAACAAGGGGAGTCACAGGATTCATTTTCTTGCTGGCAAGAAGGGAAAGATCAACCTGAAGAAGCCCCTGTCCCCTTGAGACGGAATCACCTTCCTTTACAAGGGCATCAAAGCCCTCCCCCTGTAAGGAAACGGTGTCGATTCCCACATGGATCAAGACTTCCACTCCCTTGGTACTCGTCAGGGCAATCGCATGTTTCGTATCCGGGACATAGGCAATCGTACCGTCACAAGGTGCGGTTACAAGACCGTCTTCAGGCATGATGGCCGCTCCCTCCCCTAGGGTCTTTTGGGAAAAGACGGCATCAGGCACCTTTTCAAGAGGAATCACACGTCCCGTCATAGGGGCCAATAATTCTGTTTTTTTATGGAAATTAAAAAATCCCATTGATGATCTCTCCTTACAAGTTGAAACCCATTCTACCATCTGGATATAGCAAGAAAGGGGCATGTTCGTGACTTTTTTCAGAACATGCCCCTTTTTAGGGTCAAGAATCAGTGGCTTTGCAGCGCCGCTTTGCGGGACAGGTTCATGCGTCCCTTAGCGTCGATTTCAACGAGCTTAACAACAATTTCATCACCCACGTTTACCACGTCTTCCACTTTTTCCACCCGTTCCTTGGCGAGTTGCGAAATGTGGACCAAGCCTTCCCGGCCAGGCATGAATTCAACAAAGGCGCCGAAATTCATCAGGCGTGTGACTTTACCTGTATAAATCTTTCCAATTTCCGGTTCAGCCGTAATGGCATTGATGGCTTCAATAGCTTTGTTGGCAGAGGCCTGATCAGCAGCAGCTACGTAAACCGTTCCATCTTCCTCGATATCAATCTTGGCACCGGATTCCTCGGTGATTTTCTTGATGACCTTACCGCCCGGTCCAATCACATCCTTGATCTTGTCCGGATTGATCTTGAGGGTCGTAATTTTTGGTGCATGTTCCTTGAGGGAAGGCCGCGGTGCCGGGATACATTCAAGCATCTTGCCGAGGATACAGGCACGGCCCTTGCGAGCCTGTTCAAGTGCCTGTTCAAAGATCTGACGGTTGATGCCGTCAATCTTGATATCCATTTGGATGGCCGTAATGCCTTTTTCCGTACCGGCAACCTTGAAGTCCATATCACCATTGGCGTCTTCAAGGCCCTGAATATCCGTCAGGATGGTAATATCATCCCCTTCCTTGACAAGGCCCATGGCCACACCGGAAACAGGAGCCTTGATTGGCACGCCGGCATCCATCAGGCTGAGGGTGCTGGCGCAGGTACTGGCCATGGAGGAAGAACCGTTCGATTCCAGGACTTCTGAAACCAGTCGGATCGTGTATGGAAATTCCTCTTCCGAAGGAATAACCGGAAGCAAGGCCCGTTCTGCCAGGGCACCATGGCCGATTTCGCGGCGGCCCGGACTGCGCAGGGGTTTTGTTTCACCGACGCTGTAGGGCGGGAAATTGTAGTGGTGGATGTAACGTTTTGTCAGCTCCGTCCCAAGGCCATCAAGGGTCTGGGCTTCGCGGAGCGGCGCCAAAGCAAGGCAGTTGAGAACCTGGGTTTGACCGCGTGTAAAGAGGCTGCAGCCATGAGGCCGGGCCAAAAGACCAACTTCGCAGCTGATAGGACGTACCTCATCAAGGGCACGGCCGTCCGGACGGATCTTATCATGGGTAATGATGTGACGAAAGACCTTCTTGACAAGCTTCTGCACAATATGGGCAATATCGATTTCACTTTCAGGATAAAGCTCCACAAAATGTTCCAGGATCGCTTCCTTGGTTTCGGAAACCATCTTGTCGCGATGAAGCTTATCGGGATCCATGAGGGCATCGTGGATCTTCGGTTCACCGTATTCCATGATTTCCTTGGAAAGGGCTTCAGGCGGCACATAAGGGGTAAATTCCATCTTGGGTTTGCCTACTTCAGCCTGAATCTGTTCCTGAAAAGCAACCAGTTTCTTGATTTCTTCGTGTCCAAACAAGATGGCATCAAGCATGACCTGTTCGGAAACTTCCTTGGCCCCAGCTTCAACCATGAGAATGGCCTCTTTGGTTCCGGCAACAGCAACGTTCATTTCGCTGACCGCAGCCTGCTCAAGGGTCGGGTTGATGATGAATTTTCCATCCACGCGGCCAACACGGACACCGGCAATCGGACCTTCAAAAGGAATATCAGAAATGGAAAGAGCGCAGGAAGCACCGATCATAGCAGGAATATCAGGTGCATTATCGGGATCGACGGACACAGCCGTTGCAACAATCTGCACGTCATTATGATAGCCATCAGGAAACATGGGACGGATTGGTCGGTCAATGAGACGGCTCGTCAGGATAGCCGTTTCAGGCGGACGGCCCTCTCTTCTCAGGAAGCCGCCAGGAATCTTCCCGACAGCGTACATCTTCTCTTCAAAATCAACCGTCAGGGGAAAGAAATCAACCCCTTCCCGCGGTGTATCCGTACCGGTGACAGCAACCACAACGGCTGTTTCCCCATAGCGGATGAGAACAGACCCATTGGCCTGCTTGGCAATCTTGCCTGTTTCGATGGTAAGGGGTCTGCCCCCCAGCTCCGTGCTAAATGTATGCATCCTCTGCATCCTCCTTATTGACTCGTTAAGCATTACCCATAGATTATACTACAAACTCAAAAAACTTTGTATAGAACTTTACGGATTTTCCGTTCGTTGCAGACATAAAAAAGCTGCCATACCCGTTTGGGTACAGCAGCCAATAGCCCATATATTATTGTTCGGAGGCTTCCTTATCGTCGGAAAGGGCTTCTTTCAAAGTATGCCAAGCAAGAACCGCACATTTGACGCGAGCCGGCATATTGGAGATATTCTTCAAGCTGATGGCATCTTCCAATTCTTCCAGTTCATCGTCATCGGTCACTTCCCTTTTGATCATATCGAGGAAAAGATTGACCAGACGGAGTGCTTCCTTGACGGATTTGCCCTTGATGAGGTCAATCATCATGTCTGCCGAAGCCTGGCTGATGGCACAGCCATGGCCCGTATAGGCCGCATCCTTGACGATGCCGCCTTCGATATCGGCCTGGAGGGTAATGTCATCACCACAGCTCGGATTATGTCCATGCTCCTGGAGCGTGAACTTATCCAAGGCACGTTTGTTCATCTGGTTCTGGTTATGTTCCAGAATGATGTCCGAATAAAGTTGATTCATATCCACGCTGCTCATTGTATCACCCTTTTAATCCTTGAATCCCATCTGTTTCCGAACAAGAGGAAGCTTGTCCAGGAAGTAGTCCACTTCTTCGATGGTGTTATAGATATAGAAACTGGCACGATTCGATGCTTCGACATGGAGGTGATGACCCAAAGGCTGGGCGCAATGATGGCCGCTGCGAATAGCAATGCCATAGCTGTCAAGGATCGTCGCCACATCGTGAGGATGCACACCGTCAATGGTAAAGGCAATGACACCAACCTTTTCTTCCGGATCTTTGCTGCCCAAGATATGGACATAAGGAAGCTTCATTAGGCCTTCAAGGCAGTGCTTGGTCAATTCATATTCATGGCGCTCGATTTCATCAAAACCAAGGTCTTCAAGATAATCGATGGCTGCATGAAGAGCAACCGCTCCTTCCACATTTTCCGTCCCTGCCTCAAATTTAAACGGGACCTGTTCAAAGGTCGTACTCTGTTCCTGCACATATTCAATCATGTCTCCGCCAGAGAGGAAAGGTTCCATGGCATTAAGGAGTTTCTTCTTGCCATAAAGGACACCCGTGCCAGCAGAGCCCATCATCTTATGACCGCTGAAAGCATAGAAATCACAATCCCACTTCTGGACATCACTCTTCATGTGAGGTGCGGATTGGGCTCCATCAAGGACGGCAATGGCACCAACTGCATGCGCTTTTTCAATGATCTTTTCAATGGGGCGCTTCATACCAAGGACATTGCTGACCGCAGCAAAAGCCACGATTTTTGTCTTTTCGTCGATCTTTGCCAGGTCTTCATCCGTAAAATGGCCTTCTTCATCAAGGTACATATAAACAAGCTGGGCCCCTGTACGGCTTGCCACACGTTGCCAAGGCACAATATCGGAATGGTGCTCAGAAATGGGGATGACGATTTTGTCCCCTGTATGGAGATTCGCTTCCCCATAGCTTCTGGCCACTAGGTTCAGAGCTTCCGTCGTATTGCGGACGAAAATGACCTCATCGGCACTCTTGGCATTGATGAAGCGGGCAACAGCTTCACGGGCGCTGTCATACAATTCCGTGGCTTCAATGCTGAGGGTATGGGCCCCACGATGGGGGTTGCCATTATAGTGTTCCAATAGGTCCACCATGGCATGGATGACCTGATAGGGCTTTTGGGTCGTTGCCGCATTGTCGAAATAGACAAGGGGATGACCATTGACCTTTTTAGTTAAGATTGGGAAGTCTTTCCGTACATTTTTCATCGCAAATTCCTTTCTGGGTACAAAACTCCATTTTCTCCCGTACTGCCCGGAGAGCCTTGTTCGCCAGGGTTTCATCGCCTAACTGGTCAATGACCGGACGGATATTGGATTCAACAATGACAAGACGAGCGCCGTTTTCGCTGAGGCCGCGGCTCATCAGATAAAAAAGCATATCGGGGTCTACCTGGCCGGAACTTGCGGCGTGGTTGCCAACGACATCATCTTCCTTGCAAAGAAGCAAAGGAACGGAAATGGAATGGACGCCCTTATTAAGGAGCAGACATGTATCTTCTTCGTTGCCCACAGCTTTCTTGCCGCCTCGCAGAAAATCGATCGTGCCGCGGAAATATTTGCGGCTGGTTCCCATGAGAGCTCCCGTCGTGAGAATGTCCGTATTGGTCTTGATTCCTTGGGTCGGAACCCAATAGGAAAAATCAAAGAGCTGGTTTTCACTGCCAAGATACATGGTCTGACTCTTGAAGTCCGACTCGTCGTGATCAAGATCCGTGCGGACATAGACCAAGGTTTCCTTGCCGCCCACTTCAGCAGAGACAAACTTCACCTTGCTGCCCTTGCCATCATGGGTATAGCGCTGATCAATGTGACGGACATGGCTGCCATGGATCTGGACCTTGCTGACGTTCACATTTGCGTTCTCGCCAGCCTCTACATAAAAGAGGACATTAACGAGTCCGTCCGGGGCATCTCCTTCGAAAGTCGTAAAGACCTCGACATCGCTATTTTTGCCCGCCTTGATATAAAGCTGTCCCACAAGGGCAGAAACCGTCTCTGAGAGGCTGTAGTCAAGCCACACCTTGGCTTTTTCCCCATCCTTGACGCTGATTTCACAATTTACATTGCCCTTTTCCAAAGCATCCTTCATGGATTCCTGGCTTGCACCGGCAAAATCCTCCAAATTCGGAACGCGCCGGCCCGTAAAGAAAGTGACTTCAGCAGAGCCTTCATGCCGTTCTTCTACAGCAGCCTCAGGGACAAGCTTTACTTCCGGAGTTTCCAGTTCCTGATGGTTTACTCTCATCCAACGGAAAGTAGGACGAGGCAGTTCATTGAAAATCTGTTTCATGCTCTCCTACCTCCTTACATGGAACCTTTGAGTTCCAGATTGATCAAATTGTTCATTTCGACAGCATACTCAAGCGGCAGTGCCTTCGAAACCGGTTCAACAAACCCACGGACCAGCATGGCCCGTGCTTCATCTTCACTCAGGCCGCGGCTCATAAGATAGAAGATGGCTTCATCAGAAATGCGGCCGATCTTCGCTTCATGCCCAAGGTCCACATTGTCATTCTTGATGACAATGGCAGGGATCGTATCGGACTGGGACTGTTCATCCAGCATAAGGGATTCGCAGCTCACGTTCGATTTGGCCCCTTCTGCCTTTTCCCCAATGACCACGCTGCCTCGATAGATGCAGACGCCGCCATCTTTGGAAATGGATTTGGAATTGATGTTGCTCGTCGTGTTCGGAGCATTGTGAATTACCTTGGAACCCGTATCAAGATACTGTCCCTTACCGGCAAAGGTAACTCCTGTAAATTCGCAGTGGGCGCCTTCCCCATTGAGGATGCTCATAGGATACAGACAGGATGTATGGGAGCCGAAGGACCCAGTAACCCAATTGATGGTTCCGTTCTTACCAACGACGCAGCGCTTCGTGTTCATGTTGTACATATTCTTCGACCAGTTTTCAATCGTCGAATAAGTCAGAGTGGCTTCATCGCCAACAAAAAGTTCAACACAGCCGGCGTGTAGATTAGCCACGTTGTATTTTGGGGCACTGCAGCCTTCGATGAAATGAACCTTGGCCCCTTTACCGACAATGATCAGGGTATGTTCAAACTGTCCAGCTCCTGGCGCATTGAGACGGAAATAACTCTGCAGCGGAATTTCAACATCAATTCCGTCAGGAACATAGACAAAGGAGCCGCCGGACCAAACAGCGCCATGCAGAGCGGCAAACTTGTGATCTGTAGGCGGAACAAGCTTCATGAAGTGACTCTTGACGATATCTTCATATTCCTTAAGTGCCGTATCAAAATCTGTATAGACAACGCCCTGCTTGACAAGGTCTTCTTGGATGCTGTGATAAACGACTTCCGAATCATACTGGGCACCTACACCCGCAAGGGAAGTCTTTTCCGCTTCCGGAATGCCCAAACGGTCAAAGGTATCCTTGATATCATCAGGAACGTCGTTCCAGTCCGCCTTCATCTGCGTATCAGGACGGACATAGGTGACGATATTGGCCATATCAAGACCGCTGATATCAGGGCCCCACACCGGGTACGGCATTTGATTGTAGATATCAAGAGATTTCAGGCGGAAGTCGCGCATCCATTTCGGCTCATCCTTCTTTTCGGAAATCTCCTGGACGATGTCCGGTGTCAGGCCAGCATCGGTCTTATAGGAATACTTGAAGTCATTCCTGAAGTTATACATGTTTCCGAGATTGTCGACGGAATCGAAAATCTTCTTTTCCTCGTCCAATCCGGTTCTCTTTTCTTCCGACATAATGCTCACCTACCTATCAGTTCTTATAGGCGTCGTAGCCGTTTTCCTCGATCTCACGGATGAGGGAAGCATCACCGCTCTTGACAATCTTACCAGCAATGAGGACGTGCACCACATCGGGATGCAGTTTTTGCAGGATCTCACTGTGGTGCGTAATGATCAGGAGAGAGTTGTCCTCATTGTGATATTCGTTGACGGCCTCTGATACGATGCGGACAGCGTCAACATCAAGACCGGAGTCAATTTCATCGAGCATAGTCAGTTTCGGCTCGAGCATGGTCATCTGGAGAATCTCATTTTTCTTGCGTTCACCGCCGGAAAACCCATCGTTGACATAACGGTCCGCATAGGAGCGATCCATCTTAAGGGCATCCATCTGTTTATGCAGCTTCTTGCGAAAGGGCATGATTCGCTGGGTCTCACCGCTAACCGTGCTCTTGGCATTGCGAATGAAGTTTTCAACTGAAATGCCCTGGACGGAGATAGGATTCTGGAAGGCCATGAAGATCCCTGCCTTAGCCCGTTCGTTGACTGGTTCGTGAGTAATCTCCTTTCCTTCCAGATAGATATGCCCTGCTGTGACCACATATTTCGGATTTCCCATGACTGCGTTGAAAAGGGTTGATTTGCCAGCCCCATTGGACCCCATGATGACATGGGTCTCGCCCTTATTGATGACAAGATCAAGTCCCTTGAGGATTTCCTTTCCTTCGACAGCCACATGCAGCCCTTCGACTCGTAATAGTTCACTCATGTCTCTAACCTCTCTTACTTGTATGATCCTACGATAGAATTTAAATCATATTCCTTTACAGTGAATTCTACCTTATTCCGGTGCGTTCTGTCAACTTAAATGTTACAGTTAGCACAATGGCCTATAAACGCATGAATCCACGGCGCAAGCGGAGCAATTCCCCCGTTTTTTCCATGATATCCTATCAAGATACCGGAATTCATTATAGGACATTTTTTCAAAATGTACAAGATATCATAGTGCAAATAGGGGGAATTCCTATCACAAAGAAAAGACTGTACGGAAAAGAGATCCCGTACAGTCTTGTGAGCTGCTTTTCAGCGAACAAAAAGATAGATGATATAGACATTAAGCATGGCAGCCAGACCTGTCACAAAGGTTCCGAACGTCTGTGCCCGGTACCCATCTTGGACTTCCATATCACCAAAATTTGTAACAACCCAGAAATAGGAGTCGTTGGCATGGGAGACGGTCATGGCTCCAGCTCCGATGGCAATGACCGTTACCGCTGCAAGGATAGGAGTGCCAAGGCCCAAGGTCGTCATAAGAGGCGCCATGATGCCGGCTGTCGTTGTAATGGCCACGGTAGAAGACCCCTGTGCCGTCTTGAGGATAGCTGAGAGAATGAAAGGAAAGAAAATACCAAGACCAGCAAGCGTCGTCGAATTGGCCTTGATGAAGGCAACCATGTTGGTCGAAGCGATAACCTTGCCCAGAACGCCGCCAGCTGCCGTAATAAAGAGGATGGGGCCGCAGACTTTCAGGGTTTCATTCGTCAGTTCATAAAAAGCCTTGGCCTTGTCTTCCATGGGGCGGGACGCAAAGAGCAGAATGCCAAGAAGGACGCCGACACTGATGGCAATGATCGGGGTCCCGAGGAAGGTTACAATAGGGATCTTATTCCCCGCCATATTCATAGCGCTTGAAAGGGCCATCAGGAGAATCGGGACAATGATAGGTGCAAAGCTCATAAAAGCACTGGGAAGTTCACCATAGCTTTTCATCAGTTCTTCATAGGTTTCCGTCATTTCCCCGGCTTCACCGGCTTCCATAGTCTTTTCTTCCTTTGTTTTGATTTTACCGCCAATGTAGTTAGCATAGAAGTAGGCCGCAATCATCGGAAGAATGGAAGCACAAGCCCCCATAGCAATGACAAGGATCAGGTTCGTATCCATCTGCATGCCTTCGTAAATAGTGTTTGCCGCGGCAATCGGGCCGGGTGTAGGCGGGATGAAGCAATGGGTAATATAAAGCCCCATGCTCATGGCTACAGCAGTAGCAACACCAGAAGCATGCGTACGGCGCACTAAAGCCTTCCGGATCGGGTTCAGAATAACAAAACCACTGTCACAGAAGACAGGGATGGATACGATCCAACCCATAATGAGGACGGCAAGAGACGTATTGTTTTTCCCAACAAGCCGAACGACGCAGTCTGCCATCTTGAGTGCAGCCCCGGTCTTTTCCAAAAGGGCACCGACGAGTGCCCCCATAATGATGACAATGCCGATGCTATTGAAAGTACCAGCAAAACCAGCACTGACAACATCGGCAATCCCGAGGACTTTGCCCGTCTTAACCAAAGGAATGCCGCCAATAATGCCAAAGATAACGGAAACAGTCAAAATGGACAGGAAGGGATGAATGTTGTACTTAGAGATTGCAAGAATCATAATGATGATGGCAAGAATAAATGCAATCATAAGAGGTATACCTGTCAAAATAATCAACTCCTTTCAAATAATGGACGACCTTCCAGTCCCTTCTGGAAGGGAAAAAAGAGGGAAAAAGAAACCCCTCTCATTTCTTATACACAAGTATACACCGAATTTGCTCGATTGAATACAAAAAATTAAGAAAAATGTTCCACCTTGATATGAACTTTGATACATAACGAAGCGTCAAAAAGGAAGTCTGCCTATGATTTTGGAATTAACGTAAACGGAAATGAGCTGCGCCCAGTAAAAAAGGGGAATCATACGAGTCGCCAAAAAATACGAAGACGCCTCGCCCTCAGGAAATACGTTACCAAAAAGGGACGAATAAATAAGTCTTTAGCTTGAACACTCCTTATGAAAAACATGATTAATGAAGGAAGCATTTCACTTTCACTTGGCTTATTGTAAGAATAGCTTCAAGGCGCTTCAATATGTACTGCATAAACACAGAGAAGACTATATGCGAAGTCTTCAAGATCAGATCCAAGGAATTCGCAGAGCAGGGTAAAAAATGGCTGACCGCAAGAAACAGATAGGCTGACTGCAGAGTCATATTTCCCTCTCCTAAGAAGAAAGAGATGGACATATCCATGCAGTTTCGTTCTGTCATAAAAACAATCTTCCCTAAGGCGTGCATCGTGGCAGATCGTTTTCACATGATCCGCTTAGTCCAAGCTCTTAAGATCAAACATAAGAAAAACACCCCACTGCCTAAAGCAAGTGAGGTGTCAATCCAACCGG
>NZ_QTNG01000015.1:0-34276 GCF_003603525.1 Acidaminococcus sp. AM33-14BH
ATATTCAGTTCTCAAGGTTCGTTCCTCGCTGTCATCCTCATCGGTGACAGCTTGTATATCATATCACAGGATGAAGTTCTTGTCAATAACTTTTTTGAATTTCTTTTTTGAAATCCATGAAGCATTGGCTCGTTTTCCTGTGTCCTGCGTCATCGTGGGGCGTTTGCCTCACCGCTGACAGATAGATACTATACAGGATTTTCCCATAAATTGCAAGCACTTTTTTTCTTTTTTTGTAATTTTCTTTACATGTACTATATATTGATTTTCTTCTTTCCTTTTTTTCCATATCTTGAGATAGCAGTGTTCTTCGAGCACGTCTGAGATATGGGATTTTTTTATGAGTCACGCTCATTTCTCTTGCCAGGGCAGAATTGTTGGTCCATTCATACCTTTAGCCTTCTTAAACCAGGCAAATAAGGTTATTCCCGAATGGCCGTCAGCTTCCGATACGTCATCTGATGCGCCTTCATTTCTTCTGTCAGATTATCCAGCTTTGCCCCATGAGGCACGGGACGCCGCGTGTTTTCATCGATAGAAACAAAAGTTAGATAGGATTGGGCCGCAAGCTCTTTGGTATGAAGGAAACGAACTGTGACAAAAACGCCGAGGCTGGTTTTTCCCGCATCGACCACGGTGCCTGTGACGCTCACCGTTTCTCCTTTTTCCACTGACTTGACAAATTTCATTCCATTCATTCCAAAAAAGACCATATGGGGATGACCTAAAAATGCTTCAGCCGTCAAAAAACCGCCTTCAATCATAAAATTCGCACAGCTTCCCGCAAATAGGGTCCCCCTGGGATTGAGGTCTTTGGGCATGATCACATGATAGGTCGATAAAGTCTGATTCATGGCAATCTCCTTATTTAGTTTTAGGCCCATAGGCATTATCCCCTGCGTCTCCTTTCATGAAGAAGAGGGCTAGGAGAATCACAAAATAAAGAACAGGAATACAAAAGATAATGGCCCAAAGGCCGCTGTGGCCTAGGTCATGGAGACGGCGTACCCCCAAGGTAATCTGCATGATCAGTCCAATGAGGGAAAAAGCTGCCGCCACGGGAGGAACGAAGGAAAAGACAACGGAAATGATGCCTACCGTCACAAGCAGGAGCAGCCAGCGAACAAAAAAGGTGCTGCGAGAAATCCTTCCTTTCGTGGATAGATACATTTCCTGCCAGTTTTCTGTATTCGGAATGTTTTCCTTGATGTAGGAAACTGCACTTTTAGGTGCCTTTTCCTGCTGAAATTGACTTTTTTTCCCTTCTTCCGCCATGGAAAGGTTTTCTTTTTCTTTTTCAGGGGTGACCTCAGCTTTACTTTTTATCACGGCTTTGCCGCAATGGGGACAATACTGCGCCGTTTCTTCTATCATTTCGTGACAATATGGACATTCCACGGTCATTCGCTCCTTTTTCTTCTTGGGAAAAATGCTCCCTTGCGAAAGATTATAACACAGATTGTCGTCTTCCTTTTAGCGTTTTCCCCTTTTTCCATGCTATAATGGAACCATCACCATAAGGAGGTGCGCCATGAAGCATTTGATGGCCTGTACAGCCCTTTGCCTGATTTTAGGGGTTACCTTTCCTGCGGAGGCTCGTTGGAGCGTCCTTCAAAAGGATGAAAGGGGGACCCTCTCCTTCCATGTCGAGTCCCTAAAACTCCTTGATAAGGATCGTACCGTCCGCGTCTACGAACGCTGGCAGCCAAAAGATAGCAGTATATCAGGAACCGTCATGCACAATGAATACGACTTCCACCTGAAACAGTGGCGCACACGGAGCAAATTTACGGTCACGCCGTCAGGAAAGAAAGGGAAAGGAACCCGAAAAATCGGTCCATGGCAACCGCTTTCGGCCCTTACACCAACAATGACCCACGCCAGGTATTATCGAGATTATGCACAGCTAAACGGTCCCTGGACGTTCGTTAAGACCATTCCCCGCTTGGGTAGGAAATGGATCAATTCAAAAAGCATTCGAAAAACAGGAACGGAACGCTATGAAGTCTGGGAAAAGACGGAGTTACGCCGCAGCGTGGCAGGAACAAAAGTACTTCTTTCCCTGACTGAATATGACCTTAGAAAAGAAACGGCAGAAACCAAATACCTTTCAAACTTTGACACGTCAGGCTACATGACGAGCCATGCAGCCACCAAGGATCGTTGGAGCCGCAAGACCGATACATACGGGGAGTATATCGGTGACGCTGTCAAAAAACATTATGAGAAAAAAGAGATGTGAAGATGATCGTTCTTCACATCTCTTTTTTTCTTATTTTACAATGGAAAGTCCCGGCCCTTCAGGCGTTTTGATACCGGCTGCTTTCCGGATGCCGTCCCCAACATGTTCCAAATGCTCCATCATCATAGTCAGCATGTTGTAGATCAGGGATCCCTCCATTTTTTCCGGCATGATGAGACAGGCATCCAGGACCATACTGCCCCCTTGGTCAACATAGTGTTTAAAAGATTTATACGTATGGTTGAGGCGATTCATTTCTTCCAAAACAGCTGCCCGCTTTTCTCCTTTGACAACAGCCTGGTCAAGGAGGACTCGAAGCGTTACGAAAACGCTGTCATCCACGGTGACAATGAATGGATATTCCACGTTCCCTGCTTTGAGCCGGGAATGGAAGAGAACCGTATGGAGCTCATCCTTGGGAATTTCTTCCACACCAAAAGCACCGCTGTCCTTACTTTCAATGAATTTTTTAAAAGCCTCTGCTTTTGCATTTGCCATTTTTCCACGACCTCGCTATGTTATGCACAAAGATATACACAAGTTTTCCACAAAAATAGAAGACTTATCCACAAAATCTGTGGATAACCCTAGGGAGTCCCCCCTATATATAGGGGTAGGTATCTGTTCCTACCCCTACGATGAGGAACTTATCCACAATCCATCCACAGAAATTGTGGATTATTTTGCGTTCTCCGTTTCCTTTTCTTCATCGCTGACCGTATCCACAATGGCAAGGGCTGCGACCTTGTCTCCTTTTTCAAGATCCATCATCTTGACTCCTTGAGCATTGCGACTGTAGCTTGAAATGTCGGAGGCTTTCATGCGGATGATGATACCGGCTGCGGAAATGAGGAGAATATCGTGATGGTCGTTCACGAGTTTCGATCCGACGATGTCACCCGTCTTATTGGTCACCTTCAGGTTAATGATGCCCTTTCCGCCGCGTGTCTGAAGCCGGTACTCGGAAATATCGGTTCGCTTGCCCAGCCCCCCTTCCGTGACAGTCAGGACTTCTCCTGAATCACCTTCACAAGAATCCATGGAAACCAATACGTCGTGATGCCGCAAGGTGATGCCGCGGACGCCATGGGCTGTGCGTCCCATAGGACGGACATCAGATTCGTTGAAGCGGATGGCATAGCCGTCGCGCGTAGCAAGCAGGATATCATGATGACCGCTTGTGAGCTTGACATCGATGAGGTCTTCATCATCATCCAGGTTAATGGCAATAAGGCCTGCCCGACGTGCCGTCTTGAATTCACTGACGCTTGTCTTCTTTATGACACCCTTATTGGTTGCCATAAAGAGGAATTTGTTCTCATCTTCACTGATTCCCGTCTTAACGGCAATAATCGCGGTGATTTTCTCATTTTCCACAAGGGGCAGGAGGTTCCGGATAAAGGTGCCCTTGGCCTGACGGCCCGCTTCTGGAATTTCATAGCCTTTCTGACGATAGACACGTCCTTGGTTCGTAAAGAAGAGGATGTTGTCATGGGTCGAGGCCAAGAGGAGATGTTCAGAAAAGTCGCCAGTTACTTTGTTGTCTTCTTTCACAATTTTTCCGCTGCCCGCCTTGACGCCTCGGCCGCCGCGGTTCTGATTGCGGAAATTCGTCAGAGCCTGACGCTTGATATAGCTCTGGTGGCTGATGGTGATGACAATATCTTCCTCGGCAATAAGATCTTCCGCATCAATTTCACCAGCATCGGGCACAATGGAGGTGCGGCGGGGATCACCGAAGCGTTTCTTCACATCAAGAAAATCATCCTTGGCAATCCCCATGATCTTATGCTCATCGGCAAGGACACTTTCGAGATAGGCAATGGTCGCCATGACTTCCGTGTATTCATCTTCGATTTTCTTGCGTTCCAGACCTGTGAGGCGCTGGAGACGCATATCCAGGATAGCCTGGGCCTGTTTCTCGCTGAGGCCAAACTTTGAAATCAAGGAAGCCCGGGCAATCTCGGCCGTTGCACTGCTGCGGATGGTCGCAATAACCTCATCAAGATGATCGAGGGCAATCTTGAGTCCGGCCAGGATATGGGCCCTTTCCTTGGCTTTATTGAGTTCATACCGCGTCTTGCGGGTAATGACTTCTTTTTGGTGCTCCAAGTAGTAGACGAGGATTTCCTTGAGATTCAAGATCCGTGGATGACCTTTGACGAGTGCCAGCTGGATGATTCCGAAGGATTCCTGCATCTGCGTGTGCTTATAGAGCTTATTGAGCATGATTTCCGGAATGATGTCACTGCGCAGTTCAATCACGATACGCATACCCTTCCGGTCCGATTCATCGCGCAGGTCCGTAATGCCTTCCAAGGTCTTATCCTGCACCAAATGAGCAATACTCTCAATGAGGCGGGCTTTATTGACCTGATAAGGAATCTCGGTCACGACGATACGGTTCTTGTTTTTGGGCATAGGCTCTACATGAGCCTTGGCACGGACCTTGACAACCCCGCGGCCCGTCGTATAGGCCTGACGAATACCGCTGACACCAAGGATTTGGGCTCCTGTTGGAAAGTCCGGTCCCTTGATGGCGCCCATAAGATCTTCGATGGTTGCATCTGGATGATCGATAAGCATGACCAAGGCATCCACGACTTCCCCAAGGTTGTGGGGCGGAATGTTCGTTGCCATCCCAACGGCAATACCAGCAGAACCATTGATCAAAAGGGCTGGAACCTTCGAAGGCAGGACTGTCGGCTCCTTCAAAGATTCATCATAGTTCGGGATGAAATCGACCGTATCCTTTTCAATGTCGCGAAGCATCTCCACGGCAATCTTGCCCATACGGACTTCTGTATAACGCATAGCAGCCGGAGGATCCCCATCGATGGAACCAAAGTTCCCATGTCCATCCACCATGAGGTAGCGGGTCGAAAAATCCTGTGCAAGTCGCACGATGGCGTCATAAACAGAAGAATCCCCATGGGGATGATACTTACCAAGGACGTCACCGACAATACGGGCCGATTTCTTGTAAGCCTTGTTGGGAAGCATGCCGGCTTCATTCATGGCATATAGGATCCGCCGATGTACCGGTTTCAGGCCGTCCCGCACATCGGGCAGGGCGCGCTGCACAATGACACTCATGGCATAGTCGATATAGGATTTCTGCATTTCCTCTTCGACGTAGACCGGAATGACTTTGCCAGCTGTGATGGTTTGACCTTCATTTTGCTGATCGTCCACGTTGTCACGCATCCTTTCTTGCGGCCTTCCCCTTGGAAGGCCGTCCTTGCAATCTATCCATACCTGTCAGGACTGACTGACAGGGCATCTTATCTCAAAAATACCTCATAAACCTGTTTGCCAATGAGGAGGACCGTTACGATAAGGTAAAGGGTCCTGATAAAACCAACACCGCGGCTGATGGCAATCTTTGCCCCCAGATGGGCACCAATGATCTCACAAAGGGCCATGGGAATGGCATAGATGAAATAGACCTTGCCTAGAAAGAGAAAAGCCGCAATCCCACCTAAATTGCTCGCAAGATTCATGGCCTTGGCGTTGCCGGCTGCTGTCACAAAATTGTAGCCGAAATAAAGAAAACCAAAAATCAGGAAGGTTCCTGTCCCCGGTCCAAAAAATCCATCATAGGCGCCCAAAAAGAGAATCATGAAAAGAATTCCCGCAAGGTCCTTCGTGGAGAAGGACGCTATCTGGTCAGCGCCACCCCACTCCTTCTTAAAAAAGGTGTAGAGGGCTACAATGACGAGGGCAGCAATAACAATATAGCGCAGGAGCATTTCCGGAAGGGAGCTGGCAATCACAGCCCCAAGGACAGAACCAATGACGGAAAGAGGCATATAGCGCAGCATCCTGCGATCCACGCGTCCGCTTCGCATAAAAGTGGTGAAGCTCGTAATGGCCCCGACAACGGAAGCCATTTTGTTGGAACCTAGGGCATACGCCATAGGAAGGCCAGTCGCCATCCAGGCCGGCAGAGTGATCAGTCCGCCGCCGCCTACAATGGCATCGATGAAGGAGCCGACAAAGCCGGCGAGCATGAGGAATCCTAAATGGACCCAAGAAAATTCAATCATGGTTCCTACTCCTTATACGTCAGATAAAAACCTGCAATGCCAGCATGACACGAAGCTTGTGTTTTCCTGCCAGCCATCTTGTTGCTCACGGCATAAGGATTTTCGCTGGAGATCACGTCATGTTCAAGGGGCCAGCGAACACCGTCAATAGAAACCTCACAGACGGGGCTGAAAGGCAGCAAACTAAGTGCCTTAGGGAGCTTTTGGGCCTCAAAACTCAAACGATCGCCCTTTTCCAAAAAAACAAGCATCTCCCATTCATCAAGGAGTACGACGGGGGTCTTTGTCCTTTTCTGATACTGGAGAAGGGTCAGGAAATTCGCATAAAGGTGATCGGCCCGTCCCCCCCAGACGCCGCTTGCCAGCAGCGTCCCTACAGGGGGCATTTCCTTTAGGAGTAGGGAAAGATCCGTCGCATCCTTATTCACCAAATAAGTCATTACCTTGGTCCCATGCGCCTTGATTTTTTCCCAGCTTCCAGCGTGACCGCTGTCCCTGTCCCCACAGGCAAGGACGGGATAGAGCCCAGCCCGAACACAATACTCGACGCCTTTATCAGCTCCATAAAGGGGCAGGTCTCTCATAGCAGCAAGAAGCCAATTGGGATCAGGACCCCGACCGCCTGCAACAAGGCCGGCAAGGGGCAATTTTCCCCGCGAAAGGATCAGCTTTCCCTGCGGCAGCAGCAGCTCCATGGAAATCCTCCTTAGAAGTCCAGATTCGTTACTTTACCAGCATTTTCCTCAATGAACTGGCGGCGCGGTTCTACTTTATCGCCCATCAAGACGGAAAAGACAGAATCCGCTGAAGCGGCATCCTCCAGATGGACCTGCAGTACCGTCCGCTTGGAAGGATCCATGGTCGTTTCCCAGAGCTGTTCCGGGTTCATTTCGCCAAGCCCTTTGTAACGCTGGACATAAGGATTGTTCTGACGGCCCACCTCGTCAAGTTTCTTTTGCAGTTCATCGTCACTGTAAGCATACGTGTGGTTCTTGCCCGTACGAATGAGATAAAGGGGCGGCTGGGCAATAAAAACATTGCCATTTCGGATGAGGGGCTGCATGTATCGGTAGAAGAACGTCAAGAGCAGCGTCCTGATGTGGGCCCCATCGACATCAGCATCGGTCATGATGATGATCTTGCCGTAACGGATTTTACTGAGATCGAATTCATCGCCAATCCCGCAGCCAAAGGCCGTGATCATGGAGCGGATTTCATTGTTGTTCAGCATCTTGTCCAGGCGGGCCTTCTCCACGTTGAGGATTTTGCCGCGCAGGGGCAGGATGGCCTGGAAGGCACGGTCACGGCCCTGTTTGGCGCTGCCGCCAGCGGAGTCCCCTTCGACGATGTAGATTTCCGTTTCTTCCGCATTCTTACTGGAACAGTCCGCCAGTTTCCCCGGCAGGGAGCTTACTTCCAGCGCGCTCTTGCGCCGTGTCAGATCACGGGCCTTGCGGGCAGCCGCTCGGGCACGGCTTGAGAGAATGGCCTTTTCTACAATTTTCTTCGCCGTCGGTGCATTTTCCTCAAAGTACTCATTGAGGGCATCGCTCACCATATTGTCAACGATTCCGCGGACTTCGCTGTTGCCAAGCTTGGTCTTTGTCTGCCCTTCAAACTGCGGTTCCCGGACTTTCAAGCTGAGGACACAGGTCAGGCCTTCGCGGACGTCATCACCGGAAAGGTTTTCCTCGCTGTCCTTTAAGAGACCGTTCTTGCGGGCATAATCGTTGATGCTTCTCGTCAAGGCCTGTTTCAGACCGGCCAGATGAGTCCCACCTTCTTCTGTATTGATATTATTGACGAAGGTATAGATATTTTCTGTGTAGGCATCCGTATACTGCATGGCCACTTCCACGATGGTGTCCTGCCGTTCCCCTTCTACATAGATCGGCGTATTGAAGATGGCTTCCTTGCCCTTGTTGATATATTCAACAAAAGAAATGATTCCGCCTTCGTAGTGGAAGATTTCATCGGCACCGGAACGATCATCCTTCAGTTCAATCTTGACGCCCTTATTGAGAAAGGCCAGCTCCCGGATACGATGCTTCAGCGTTTCATAGCTGTAGACCGTTTCCGTAAAGATCGTGTCATCAGGCCAGAAATGGACGCTTGTTCCCGTATCCTTGGCATCACATTCCCCTTTTACATAAAGAGGACGAACGGTCTTACCCTTACTGAACTCAATGCCATAAATCTTGCCGTCTTTTTTGACCTCGACTTCCATGCGTCGGCTCAAAGCGTTGACACAGGAAACACCAACTCCATGAAGACCGCCGGAGACCTTATAACCGCCATCGCCAAATTTACCGCCAGCGTGCAGGATGGTCATAACAACTTCAATGGCCGGTTTGCCGATCTTATGCATTTCAACAGGAATCCCGCGCCCATTATCGACGACGGTGATGCTGTTATCTTCTCCGATTTCAACAAGGATATGGTCACAGTAACCGGCCAGGGCCTCATCGATAGAGTTATCGATGACTTCATAAACCAAATGATGGAGCCCACGGGCACTGATACTGCCGATATACATGCTTGGCCGTTTGCGAACGGCTTCGAGGCCCTCCAGGACTTGGATCTGCTCTGCCCCATATTCACCGTGGACGGCGATTTCCTCTTCTATCGTTTTCTCATTGTCTTTTTCAGTCATGGAAACCTCCCAAATTGTGTTTCTGTTAACGATTCATGAGCGTCTTGCTCGAAATACCGGAAAGGATGATCTTATCGCTCGTAACAATGCAGCTCGCCGGCGGATAGGCATCGGTCAGATCAAGGACCTTGGACGTACCCAGCTGCGGTTTCAAAAACAGCCGATAAAGATTCGTCCGCTTGTTGCGAATATCAAAGATGCCGATGATTTCGCTATTTTTTATAACGTAGTTGTTTCCCAGATGCAGGTACATAGGTCCGACGGCTCCTTTCTTTTTCGATGATGGCGTCGATTCGTTCATCTGACAGCTGTTCCGGAGAAAGGGAGCGGGTCAGCATGACGGCAAAAGCCTTATCAACGGACTTGGCCTGGGGATCCAGGGCCTTTCCCATGGCCCATTCCCCCAAAAGGGATTTGACGTCAGTAAATGTCATTTTATCACACTCAACAGCATGGCGACAATCTTCGTAGGAAATCCAAGGCGTTTTTTTTAGAACCTGATGGATCTTTTGACGGGTCGCTTCGGCTCTTTTGCGCCGACAGGCGCTGCAGATGGTTTCGCCTTCGATCAAAGGTACGCCGCAGCAGGGACAGCGCCGCGCCGCGTCAAGGTGAGGCATGAAAGGCCGCTCATTTTCCTTTGCTTCTGGAGCTTCTTCCAACACTCCATGGAACATCTTCAGGACCTTCACAGAAACAAGACGGCGTCCATTTTTTCGTGGCAGGGCCTTACCAATCGCAGCAAGCAGCTTGCCCTGCATGGTCAGGAAATTATGGGACCAACTAGGGTTATCCGTATGAATAAACAGGGTTGCGTGCTGAAGGCGGTAAGGCTGGGAATGACGGGCTGCCGCCTCCCCAACGATCAACGCCCAGTCTTTTCGAAGCCGGTAAAGAACATATTTTTCCTTGGCAAGATCCGTCTTGAGCGCTGCCATAATCAAACAATCAATGTCCTTCATGAGCATCTTCCTCCACCCAGCCGGAACGAACTTCGTAAAAGACCACATCACCACTGGAACGGGCCAAGGCGCGGTCATTGACCGTGAGAAGGGTCTGAACCTTACCGCCCATGCCATCAAGGAGCATGCGGCGGCGCCCTTCGTCAAGCTCACTGAGCACATCGTCAAGAAGCAGGATAGGATACTCTTCCTTGCTGTGAAAAATGAATTCCAGTTCCGAAAGTTTAAGTGCCAGGGCCGCTGTCCGCTGCTGACCTTGGGACCCAAAGGAACGCAGGGGCCGGCCCTCCTGCAGGATTTCGAGATCATCCCGATGCGGTCCCATACTGGTATATCCCCTCACGTAATCAAGACGATGCCGCTTTTTCAGTTCTTCTTGGTAAAATGCCTGCCACTCAGAAAGAGAAAGCCCCTTGGGAGGAACCCCCTCCCCATCCGACCGTTTCTGCAGATAGGATAGGGTCATCTTCTCACGGTCCTGAGTAATGGTTCCATAGACAAGCCCTGCAGCCCGTTCAATTTCTTCCATGGCTTTCAGCCGTTCGAATACGATGACCGCGGCACTTCGAGAGAGCGCTTCATCCCATACAAAAAGCTGACCTTCATCCAATTTTTCCTGGTCGCGGCAATGGCGCAGGAAACGATTTCGCTGCTGCAGGACTCGATTGTAATTTTGCAGGGCTTCATAGTAAAACCGGCTTGTCTGGGCAATTTCCATATCGAGGAAACGTCGCCGCAGGGAAGGGTCCCCCTTGACAAGCTGCAGATCATCCGGCGTGAAAAGAACCAGATTCAAAGAACCATAGTGCTCCTTTGGAGAAATGGGAGTACCATTTCGTTGGGCCTGTTTGCGGGTCCTTTTCCCTTCCTGGATCCGTTTGACAAGGAGCCGATTTTCCCCATAGCGGTCACAGTAAGTCACTTCTGCCGCACAATCAGTCTCACCAAATTTCACCAATTCCTCATCATGACGGCTGCGAAACGAAAACCCCATCGCCGCATAATAGAGCCCCTCCAAAAGATTGGTCTTGCCTTGGGCATTGCGGCCATAGATGACCGTCAAGTCATGGGATAGGTTCATCGTAAGGTCCCCATAATTGCGAAAATGATGGAGACGCAGTGACGAAAGTCTCATGCTGCTTAGAAAATTACGCGCACAGGCGTAATGATATAGGTGTAGGAAGGATCATCAACGGGCATCATACGGGCAGGTGAAAGGGAGGAATTGGTTTCAAGGACCACTTGATCACAGGAAATGTTCTTGCAGAAATCCATCAGATACTTGGAGTTAAAGGCAATATTGAGCGGCAGTTCTTCTCCTGTCGTTACGCCTTCCATGATTTCCATGCCTTGCCCGCGGTCGCTGGCTGCACTGGAAAGGATCACCCGATCGGCTTCGATGTTGAGACGGATGATGTTGTATTCCCCTTGTGCAAAAAGGGAAACTCGCTGAATGGCCCGTTCCAGATCCTGGCGATTGAGAACCGACCGATTCTTGAAAGACGGAGGAATCGGTCTTGAATAATCAGGAAAAGTTCCTTCGATGAGACTAGATACAAGGCTGAGGCTTCCCATACGGACCAAGATCTTGCTGTCTTTTTGGATGATGGCTACATCTTCCGGCAGCTCCCCAGTCAGGTTATTGGCAATTTCCTTAAGGACGCGGGCCGGAATGAGCAGGGAATACTCGCTGTCGTCAGCCGTTTCTGGATCAGCCGACTTGATGGCCAGACGATGTGTATTGGTTCCGACACAAGTGATGTGCTGCCCTTTTTTCTCCATGAAGACGCCCGTAAAAAGAGGCCGTGATTCATCAGTAGAACAAGCATAGACGGTTTGACGGATGAGCTGTCCCAGCAGATCTTCGGGCAAGGTCAGGATCCGTTCTCCTTCAAATTCAGGAAAAGACGGATAATCGTCACTTCCAATCAGGGGAATATGATAAGTACCCGTTTCACTAGTAAGCGTCAGTTCCTGGGTGCCTTCTTTTTGGGTCAACGTGAGAATGTCCGTAGAAAACTTGGCCAAAAGATCCCCTAAGGATTGTGCAGGAACAAGGATGACTCCGTCTTCATTGCCATTGACTTCCAAAACCTTTTTCATGCTGAAGTTGACATCCATAGCAACAAGTTCCAAAGTGTTGCCGTTTAGGCTCATATGGATACCAGAAAAAATAGGTGCGTTGGGGCTTGAGGAAATTGCTTTTTTAACGGTATTGACAGCTTTGGCAAGCTGGGCACTTTCACAGGAAAACTGCATGAGAAAACCTCCTTTAAGTGAGAACTCTAAAATATTAAAAGATAGCCGCCTTAGTAGTAGGGGCTGTGAATTTGTTCAAAAATCCTGAAATCCTTGATGTGGCCGTCTATTTCGCTGTTGATAAAGGTGTGGGAAAGTTGTTGATGGCTATCCACAAGTCCACAGGATTTTGGGGAAAAGAAGTTATAAACAGATTCATCCACAGTTTTTCCACAAAGTTATCCACGACCTGTGCATAATTCTGTGGATGATTATTAATTGAAGGAAATTAAAAAGATCAGCCTTTCAGATGAGTGATATGCTTTTCGATTTCCTTGGCAAATTCGGTCTTTTCCTTGCTCTTGGAAAGAATCTTGTCACAGGCGTGAAGGACTGTTGTGTGGTCACGGCCGCCAAAGGATTCGCCAATACGGGGTAGGGAAAGGTCCGTCAGGGTTCGTGCCAGATACATACCAATCTGACGGGGCAGGGTGATATTAGCTGTTCGTTTCTTGGAAAGCAGGTCATTCAAGGTGATGTTGTAATACGATGCAATGTACTGCTGGATGGCTTCAATGGTAATAGTCCTTGAAACCGGTGTTAGATTGAGATCCTTGAGGGCTTCGATGGCAAGTTCTTCCGTAATGGGTTCATTGGAAAATTGAGAATAGGCTCGAACCTTGGTATAGGCGCCTTCCAGTTCCCGGATGTTGGTGGAAATATTGCTGGCAATTAGGTTTGTTACGCTGTCTGGTACGCTGATATGATCCTTGAGGGCCATGTTCTTCAAGATGGCAATCCTCGTTTCAAGGTCCGGCGGCTGGATATCCGCAATAAGTCCCCACGTAAATCGGCTTTTGAGGCGCTCTTCCAGTGTATCCAGTTCCGATGGTTTGCGGTCACTGGAAATGATGATCTGTTTTTCTGCTTTGTAGAGTGTTTCGAAGGTATGGAAGAATTCTTCCTGCGTCGATTCCTTTTTTCTCAAAAACTGGATATCGTCAATGAGCAGGACATCGATGTTGCGGTATTTATTGCGAAAGGCTTCTGTTGCATTGTTCTGGATGGAATTGATCAGTTCATTGGTGAAAGTCTCACTGGATGTATAAAGGATCTTCATTTCCGGATGGTCCTGGTGAATCTTGTTGCCTATGGCATTCATGAGGTGCGTCTTGCCAAGTCCTGAATCGCTGTAAAGAAAAAGCGGGTTATAGACCTTGGCCGGCGCTTCGGCAACGGCTTTTGAAGCGGCATGGGCAAAGCGATTGGAATTGCCGATGACGAAGTTTTCAAAGACGTATTTAGGAGACAGGTTGGAAGAAAAATCCTGACGCGGTCCCTTTTTGGGAATGAGGGGCTCCTTTGCTTTGGGTGCTGCAGCCCCGTGGCCAGGAAAAAGATCCTCTTCTTTATTTGCCAGGTCAGGACGAATCTCTACATCAAGGGTCATGGGCCGATTGAACTGACTTTTAAGGAATGCCTCAATAGGCTCTTTATAATTATTTATGATCCACTCTTTGGTGAAATCATTCATTACGTCAAGGAGCAGCGTATCTTCTGTAAGGGAACGCGGAACGGCCTGAGAAAGCCATTTTTTGCATCCCGACATCTTAGGAATAGACTGATCCCCATTTAGAAGGGTCTCCCATAAGGAAGAAAGGACGTCATTCTCCATAAGTAAACCACCTTTATCATCATTTTCTCGAATCCATATTATAGCATATTCGGGGTGAACTTTGGGGAGGAACTTTGCCAACCTGTGGAAAACATTGTGGACATGTGGATAACTTTTTAAGTTATGTAAAACAAAAAGATAAAAAAGACCGAAATCAAGGGAATACTGACTTTGTGCACAAGAAAAAAGCTTATGCACAGAAAGTTATCCACAGGTGTGTATAACTTTGGGGAAAAGTATGAAAAAATCAATGGTTTTAGCATGTTCCCGAATATATGTTTTGTATATAATTTACATGAAGGTGAAAAGGGATAGTCAGGGCCTCGTTTTTGTGAAATGGACAGAAACAACATTTTGGTAAGATATTCTATTTTTATATGATGATTTTGTATCGCATAATAGATGAGGAAAACGAAAAGGAAAAGGAGAAAAGAAAAGGTTCTTTTCTGTGTATAAATCGTTAATGTTCGGAAATGGGAAAATTTCCCCTTTATGTGAGGAAACATCCCTATTTTCCTATGGAAATGCCTATTACTCTGTCTGTGGATAAAAAATAAGGTTTTTCTGCTTTTTCCACAGGCAAGAAGAAAAAGACCGGACTTATACACAGTTATCCACAGCTTTTAACGGTTATCCCCAGAAGTTTGTGGAAAACTTTCAAGCCCTGTCCCCGTGGGCAAATTGAAATAGATAAAGTAGGAATCACGGTGGAAAAAGGCTGGGCCTTGTGGAAAAAAGAGGACTTATACACAGCTTTTTGAAAACAGCCTGTGTATAAGTCCGGTGGATGAAAGGAAAAAGGAGGGAATTGTTCGGGAAATGCATTCTTTTTCTTAAAATGGTAAAAAAAAGCCGCCCTATTGGCGGCAACACATTTTTTGAAGTGGAGCGGGCAATGGGAATCGAACCCACCTCTAAAGCTTGGGAAGCTTTCATTCTACCAATGAACTATGCCCGCATAACAACACTATTTTACCAAAGAAAGCGGTGTTTGTAAAGGGAAAAGCAAGAGGAATCTTAGGATGATTTCAAAAGGTTCACTTGATGCTATAATGAAAAAAAATTCAAAGGAGGCTTTTCCAATGAAAGATAAAATGATTCTGGCCCTTTTGCTGGGAATTATTTCCTTTAGTGGCAATGCGTTTGCTGCAGTAAAACCAACTGAGGCCATACCCAGCAAGATCCTTGATGTCACGCTTACGAGAAATAAGATCACTTCCATTCCTGACGTGGTCTATGAGCAGGTCCCTCAGCGGGGATATCCTAGCAGAGCGATGAAAATGGACTTATTCATTCCTGAGACGAAGGATAAAAAGCCACTCATTCTTTACATTCCAGGCGGCGGCTTCATCTCGGCCAATAAGAACAACATGCCACAGCTCGTGAACCATTTGGCAGAACAGGGCTATGTCGTGGCCGCGGTTGAGTACCGTGTGGCACCTACGGTCAAATTCCCTGCTCCTTTGGAAGATATCAAGGCGGCCCTGCGCTTTCTAAGGGCCCATCAAGACCAGTATGGCATTGATCCCCAGCGGGTCGGCGTCGTTGGCGGCAGTGCCGGTGGTTATTTAACCGCTCTCATGGCAACGACCAGCGGCAGCAGGGAATTTGATAAGGGAGATTATCTTCATGAAAAAAGTGATATCACCTGTGCTGTTGACCTGTATGGTCTTTCCGATTTGACCCGGATTGGGGCTGATTATTCCAAACAGGTACAGGCCCTTCATGCTTCCAGTGGCGCTACAGAAGCCCTGTGGGTCAATGGAAGCGGTGTTTTTGGCGGCAAGGATGGCGGTATTTCTGCCGATCAAAAGGCCGCACAGCGGGCTAATCCCATTACATACATTTCTTCGACCTCGGCTCCTTTGATGCTCATGCATGGCACGGCCGATACGGTAGTTTCGCCCAGTCAGACAGATATCCTTTTTCAAGCCCTCCAGAAAAAGAAGATTCCCAGTGAGCGCTATCTAGTTCCCCATGCGCCTCATGGCGGCGTCTACTGGATCCAGCCCAAGGTACTTGAAACGATTACCGCTTATTTTGACCGCTATCTCAAAGGCTAAGCGACGGCAGAAAAAAAGGCTGTGAAAAATGACGGTATCTGGATTCCCTTCATTTCCTCACAGCCTCTTTTGTTGTTCCAGTCGTTGACGAAAGTCTATCGTGCGGTGCGGGGAATCTTCTCCCTAAAAAATAAAGGAAAAAGCAGCGTCAAACCGCAATGAATGGATGTCTGCCCCGCCTTTTGCGTCGGAGTTCCTTTGCCTTATTTTCGCTTTAAGCCTGTCATCATCGTAAGGGAAAAGAAAAGAACGGTCAGCCAAGCAAATGTTTTATGTGCTTTCATCATGGGCCTCCTTTATCAAACAATCCTTTTCCCTAGTTTACTATGACAAACTCACACTTGTCAAAAGCAAAAAAGAACCTGTATTTTGGGAAGGGAGTGTCCCACGGGGCGGGACTTTATGATATAATGCTACTTTACATAAGCGTGTTTTTATGATTGGAAAGGGGTAAGTCATGGCTGAATTGAATTTACTGCAAAAAAAGATTCTCGCTGACGGTATCATCAAGAGTGGGGATGTCCTCAAGGTGGACAGCTTCCTGAATCATCAGATCGATGTTCCTTTTATCAGCGAACTGGGGAAAATCTTCAAGAAACTCTTTGCCAGCCGTCCAGTTACAAAAATCCTCACCATTGAGGCATCGGGCATTGGGATTGCTTGTCTGACAGCAATCCATATGGGTGTACCAGTGGTCTTTGCTAAAAAATCAGCGGGCAGCAACATGGATGCCGATGTATACAGCACGGAAATCAAGTCCTTCACCCATAATAAAACAAATCATGTCATTGTTTCCAAAAAATATCTCAACGGCGGAGATCATATCCTTATCATCGATGATTTTCTTGCCAATGGCTGTGCCGTTGAAGGATTGATGGACCTTGTCGACCAAGCTGGCGGGACTGTCGAAGGGGTTGGTATCTGTATTGAAAAAGGATTCCAAGGAGGCGGTGATGCCCTGCGGAAAAAAGGCGTCAATCTCAAGAGCCTTGCTATCATTGAAAAAATGGATGCCAAGACGGGAACCATTGTGTTCCGCTGATGAAGGAGGCTGCTGATGGATAGAGAAAAAGATCCAATCTACGAACTGGATGGAAAGATTTCCTTTGAAAAAGCGATTCCTTTTGGGCTCCAGCATGTCCTTGCCATGTTTGTTGCCAATATTGCTCCGATCCTGATTGTAGCGGGTGCTGTCAAATTATCTACAGAGGAAACGGGTGCTCTTGTCCAGGCAGCCATGATCATTGCCGGGATTGGTTCCCTTTTTCAGCTCTATCCGCTAGGGCCCCTGGGTTCAGGACTTCCCATCATCATGGGAATCAGTTTCACTTTTGTCTCTACCTTCTGCGTCATTGGTGCTAAATATGGTTATGGTGCTGTTTTGGGCGCGGCCCTTGTAGGCGGCCTTCTTGAAGGTCTTATTGGAATGGGGGCTAAGTACTGGCGCCGATTCATTCCTCCTATTGTTTCGGCCAGTGTCGTCACGGCCATCGGGTTTTCCCTCTTAGGTATTGGAGCCAACTCTTTTGGCGGCGGCTTTGGCAATCCTCATTTCGGGGAACCCAAATTCCTCATCGTAGGGACCATTACCCTTCTCAGCTGTCTTATCTTCAATATCAAGGCCAAACATTTTTATAAGCAGCTTTCTGTTCTGTTTGGTCTTGTTGTAGGGTATATTGCAGCTGCTTTTCTTGGCATGGTGGATTTATCAAGGATGACTCAGGTGGGACTTTTTTCCCTGCCGATGCCGCTTCCCTATGCTTTGGAATTTCGACCTGATGCCATTTTTTCTGTATTCCTTATTTTCCTTGTCTCTGCTACGGAAACCTTAGGGGATACTTCGGCCCTAGCTGCCATGGGCATGGGAAGGGATGCGTCAGATGGTGAAATCCGAGGATCCATTGCCGTTGACGGGTTTATTAGTTCCTTGTCCAGTCTTTTTGGCTGCCTTCCCATTACGTCCTTCAGCCAGAATGTCGGTCTTGTCGCCATGACCCATGTTGTTAATCGTAAGGCCATTGCCAGCGGCGCCCTGATCATGATCCTTGCTGGCCTTTTCCCTGCTTTTGGAGTTATCTTGGCCTCCCTTCCTGACGCTGTTCTTGGTGGATGTACTCTTATGATGTTTGGCTCCATTGTCGTCAGCGGCGTTCGGATGCTTGCCGGCTGTGGTTTTACTCAGCGCAATATGAGCATTGCGGCGCTTTCTCTTTCCATTGGAATTGGTTTTACGCAAACGCCAGCTATTTTTAAGATGTTTCCGACAATCATCAAGTCCGTCTTTGCTGAAAACTGTGTGGCCGTTGTCTTTGTTGTTGCTTTTGCGCTGAATCTCATCTTCCCCAGTGAACTTGAAATGGAAAAAATGAATCAGTAACTCCCAGAAAGGAATGGAACCATGGACTTAGGTGATCTGCTAACCTTGCAGGGGACCCTTTTCCTCTTGATGCTTCTTGGCGCTTATTTGACCAAAAAAGGAGTCATTACCAAAGAAGGAAAGCGCTGTCTGACGGATCTTGTTGTCTATGTGATCCTTCCCTGTACAATCTTTAAGTCCTGTTTTGTCGATACGGGGACCAATTTTGCAGCTGTTGGTGCCCTTTTGCTTTTGCTTTCCCTTGTCATTGAAGTGGGGTCCTTATTCTTTAACCAAGTGCTTTATCGGCGTTACAGCGGGGAGAAACGCAAGGTTCTTCAATATGGGACGCTCGTTCCCAACAGCGGTTTTTTGGGTACGCCAATTGCAGAGGGAGTCTATCATGATCTAGGGGTCCTTTATGCCGCGATTTTTCTGATTCCTGTCCGTATTTTCATGTGGTCTTTTGGAACAAGTTATTTCATGGCCCAGGAAGGCATGAGCAAAAAGGAGTTATGCCGAAAGGTTATTACCCATCCCTGCCTCATTGCTGTTTTTCTGAGCCTTGCTGTCATGATTTTGAGAATCAACCTGCCAAGCGTCCTTAAGGTGACCGTTCTTGCTATCAGTAAATGTAATTCTGCCATTGCTATGTTTGTTGTGGGAACGGTCCTTGCAGAAGCTCCCACGTGGAAAATCTTTGATCTTGATACGGTTTATTACTGCGTAATCCGGCTTATTTTCCTGCCTTTATTAACCTTATTTCTGGGACGCGTTATGGGATTATCCGGTGCCAGTCTGGGTGTCGCTGTCCTTATGATGGGCATGCCAGCCGGAGCGACGACATCGATTTTTCCTTCCCTTTATGGCGGTGACGCACGCCTGGGGACTAGCTGTGTCATTCTTTCTGTTCTTCTTTCCATGGTAACTCTTCCTCTTTGGATTTATCTCGTCCATTTATCTTAATCCGCCAGAAGATTCCCTTCTTTAAGGTAGGAAATGAATGGCAGGTGACTGCGTGGAATCGATGCCCACGGAAGCCATAAATCCACCGTGGATAGTCTTGGTGATGCTCATTTTTATTATATAATCAGCATATAATAAAAATGGGTTCTTCACGGAAATTTGTGGGGTCATAGACAGATGGATATTGAAAAAGGACATCAAATTCTCCAAAATATAAGGTGGCTAAACCCAAGTAAAGGAGAATTGAGATGTCCTCTATTTAGTACATTATTTAAGCAGACCTGTTTTGTCAAGACCCCGATTACCTTGTTGGGCTCCCCGAAGATCCTTTAGACGATTCCACGGTATGGGTGGTTACCAGGTAGAAACGCCATACCGATTTTCTCTGCTCTCACTGCGGGGAGCCGATGCATATCTATGGCACGTACCGAACCCGCCTAAGGACGGTGCCTATGCAGCCAAATGCCAGGCGCACTGTCCTCTTCGAGGGGCACCGCTTCCGGTGCCCTTGCCGTCAGGAAACGGTTACGGAACTCAATCCGTACAGATGTCCTGAAACGAGAATCACCAAACAGGCCGCTGTGTGGATTCCATCGCTGCTCGCCCAGGGATTTACGACTATCGGAGTGCAGAAGATAACAGGCATCCATTGAAACACGATTCGCCAAGCTGAAGGAAAAGCGAATCGACGGTCTGGCAAACCATGCCAAATGCCCTATTGACACAGGCTGATTGGGAGGATACCACAAGATTAAAACTGCCGAACACGCATATGGGTACAAGAACGACCGGTACTTTTTTACCTTGATTCGGTACCGGTCTTTACCTACGTATGATTTGGCATCCCACAAAAATACGTGAAGTACCTATTTTTTTAATTGTTTTTTTTACAGGAATTGATGAAGGTTTGGAACAATTTCAGTTGTTCAGGCGCATCAAACATCATTTCTGGATGCCATTGGACCCCAACGATGAACGAGGCGCCGCCTGTAATTTCAATGCCTTCTACGGCCTGATCTTCTGCAAGGGCCGTGATGGTGACGTTCTTGCCTGGTTCGCAGACCCCTTGGTGATGAAAACTATTGGTACGGATCTTATCCCCGAAAATTGTATGGAGAAGGGAACCTGAAGAAAAAAGTGTTTCATGGGAGGGATAATTTTTGGGAGCCATATCTCCCATATAGCGGTGTGTCAAATGAGCTTCTTGACCTAGATCTTGATAGACAGTTCCTCCCATTGCGACGTTCATGATCTGTATGCCGCGGCAGATTCCAAGCATGGGAAGCTTGTGTTCATAGCCATAATGGAATATTGTAAGGTCATATTCATCCCGTTCGGGTACAATCCGCCCACAATACGGCATGGGACGCGCACCATACCGGAGCGGATCGATGTCATGCCCCCCGCTGATAAGGATTCCGTCGACTTTTTCGAGGAGGGCAATAATATTCTTTTTTTCCCTGCAATAGGGGATGATGGTGGGAATCCCACCCGCTTTTTCAATGGTGTAGATATAGTCCGCTGCTAGGAATTCCCAATCTTGGCCAGGAAGTCCTAGGCCAGGAACGCCGATGACGGTATCCCTGGGATCATAGTTACAAGTAATTCCAATAATTGGTTTCATTTTGATACCTTCCTTTCATGGTCTGTCATTGTTTATTCTCAGAAGATTGGTTTTGATGAAAACTGCGTTCCATAGCTTCCCATTTAGGCCATTTCATGTGTTCCCATTTTTCGGGATCGGCGAAGTACTCTTTGGATGCCTTTACGACATGCTGATGGCATAAAAGAATACAGACCATATTGATGGTTGTCATCAGGGCCGTTCCAAAATCTACATAATTGATCATCGTTTCAATGCCCATCATGCCGCCAATAAAGGTCATAAATAAGAGAACCCAGCGGCCATACGTCTTTCCTTTTTGACCAATCAGTTTGACGAGGGATACACAGGAAAATTCAATTTGCGCGCAAGCCGTGGTAAAAGTAAACAGAAGCAATGCAATTGATACAATCCACGAACCAGCCGTTCCAATGGCAGAGGAAAAAGCGGCCGCCGTCATCGTGGAGGCGGTTACACCGGGACTTGTCCAGATGCCAGTGCATAAAATCGCAAAACAGGTGAGATTACAGACAACCAAGGTATCAAAAAAGGCTTCAAAGACTCCCCACATGCCTTGCTGAACGGGATGGTTCACAGCTGCAACGGTATGGACCATTGTCGTGTAACCGGTTCCTGCGTCATTGGAATAGACTCCACGGCAGATGCCCCATCTGATACAGGCAGCCAGCGTAGCGCCTGCAAACCCTCCTACTGCGGCTTTTCCTGTAAAGGCATAACGAAAAATGGAGTAAAAAGCATGAGGAAAGTTTTCGATATTCAGTAAGATAACAAGGAGCGCACCCCCAACATACAGGATACTCATGAAAGGCACGATTTTTTCACTGACTGCCAGAAGATTGCGCATTCCACCAACAACCACGGCAATGCAGAAAAGGGTGAGAATGAGGGCTGAAAGGGTACGATTGGCTCCTAAGGCGACTAAGTGATCGACTCCTGATCCAATTTGGGCAGAAGCTGCGAAAAATAGGGCAAACAGGCAGAGAATCGTATATAGTTCTCCTGTCCACTTCCATCCGGTGGCGTTTCCTAAATAATACTGGGGCCCTCCCACCCAATTGCCTTTTTGGTCAATTTCGCGGTAGAGCATGGCCGTTGTTACTTCCGTGTATTTTACGGCGCATGCAGCAAGGCCGGCAATCCAGAGCCAAAAAACACTGCCCGGTCCTCCAAAAGCAATTGCCATGGCGGTCCCCACAATGTTCCCCGCTCCCAGGGTTGAAGCGAGTGCACCACTGGCCGCTTGCCATCCGCTGAATTGACCGTCGGAACCTTCACTTTTCGTGAATGATTTTCCAATGGTGTGTGTCAGAATAAATGGCAATTTCCGATAAGGGAGCATGTTCAGTCTTACGGCAAGAAAGCACCCGCCGCCGACAAGAAGAATCAGCATGGGAATCCCCCATATCCAATTGGTAAAGGTCAAAATAGCCTCCAACAATGCGTTCATGAATGAGCCTCCTTTTTTTATCAGGCTGTCGACATCCTATCTATTACTATCGTAGGGGATGGATGAGGCTTGATGTCAATTACAGAATTATCTAAAATCAAGAAAAAGATGGAGTTGACTCCACCTTTTTTCGAAGAAACTATGCAAAAAAAGCAGGGGCCTGATACAATAATTACTGAAACGGAAGATATGGAAAACCTTACGGGAGGAATCAGTATGAAAATAGGTGATTTTTCACGTTCTGTCGGCGTGAGTGTCGATACCATCCGCTATTATATTTCCTTGGGCTTATTGATTCCTAACAGCCAAGGTGCGCAGCTGTCTTTTGGTATACGAGAACAAAATGATATGGAAATAATCTTAAAAATGAAGCACCTCTATTTCTCCCTTCATGAAATCCATGAATATTTGGATATCCATAGAATGAATAATATGGTGGAGGAAGAGAGCTTAACAGATGTCAAGCGACTCCTTGCAGGTAAATTGGAAGAACTCAAGAAAAAGAGAGCAGAGCTGCAGTTTGCTGAAAATGAAATTGCAGATTTGTTGGGGAAAATTGGAAAGCCCGACTGCGAAAAACTCAGGACAGGGGCTCCTCTTTTCTCTTTGTCCTTGCTTTCATGTCCTCATTGCGGCCGATCCTTTACCTTGACAGATGCTGTTCTCGATCATCGTTATATCTATCAGGGAAGACTGCAATGTGCCTGTGGCTGTGAAATGCAGATCCAGGAGGGAATCATCCAAACGGGGAATGTGTACAAAGGTGATTATGATCGACCTGATCTCCAGCGGAGAATCTATTATGATATCAATGAGAATCTCGCCACTCATCTGCAAAAATGCTCCGATTATATTGTTTCAAGGATGAAAGGCCGGGCCATTAAAGGAAAGGTTGTATTAGAGGGCCATATCAACGGGTACTTTTTTCTATACACGAATCTCAAGGCTCTTGATCCAGATTGTCTGTACATCTTGATTGACAAATATCCGGAAGTATTGAAAATGTACAAATCCAATTTGGAGCAGCTTCATTTGGAACGAAATATCCTTTATATTGCCGATGCAAGTACCACGCCGCCACTAAAAAAAGGAAGTGTCGACCTATTGATCAGTTTTACAGGAGACAATGAACACAGTTTGTATTTCCGTTCTTCCTATATTGCTGATTGTGAACCTTATTTGAGCCCTTCTGCCCATGTATTGGGAGCAAAGCTGGAATATGATTCACGAGCCCTTAGTTTGAAGCGGCTTCGTCAAAGCTATCCGGAAGGAAATGGAAACGGCTATTGTCGGGGCATGACCTGCAATGCTTATGAAAAACTGGGGTTTCGATGGCAGGAACAAGCCATTGGAGAGATGGAAGTCATCCGGAAAAAATTCGCCTATCGTAATCATGTGGATGGGGAAAAATTACAGATTAGTTGTTTTCATGCATCCAGGGATCCATCTTTTAAAAAGTGAATCATTAGGATTGCTCATTTTCCCTAAATAAAAAGGATCGTTGGAAAAATGTCCAACGATCCTTTTTATTTAGGGATCCAATTTCTTTTTGCCGTGAAGTGTCCGAGCCTTTTCAAGGGGAAGATTATAATTAGGTGATGCGATATCAAGGGAAGAGTCACTTTCTGGCGCGTTTTCGATACCAAGAAGTGTCACCATAAAATTATAGAGAAGGTCATTGGTCCACCAGCAGTCCTTATGGGATTGAAGAACCTGCCATAAAAGAGGCCTCTCTTTTCGGCTTTCCGATGAAAGATGGACAACAAAAGGAATATGGGTCATGATGGGTTCATATTGAGTGGCGTTGTGACCGATGCCTTTACGGCTGTCCTCACCATGGTCGGAGAAGTAGACTAGGCCACGAAAATCTTGCATTTTCTTTAATTTAACATAGAGTTGTTTCAGGAACTGGTCCGTATAAAGGATGGTGTTGTCATAGGTATCGATATGATTGTTGCCCCCAGAAAAATAGGTTTCATTTTTTGGATATCGATCTTCATAAGAAGCATGGCTCCCCATCACGTGAAAAACAATAAGAGTAGGATGAGCGCTATCGACAATCGGTACATGATCCAACAGGGCCTTGTCATAATAAGTGGAACCCACTCCTTTTCCCGCACGGCCATTGATAAACACTTGGTGATCTGCTGTTCCGGCCATTTCTGATGTGGGTGTGTCCCATGCTCCATATTTTCGCTGGTTGCTGATCCAATAGGTCTCATATCCTGCTTTTTTAGCTATTTCAATCAAGGAATATGCTTTTTGTAAAGGAATATTGTTGTATTGATTCTTTTGACTTAACGCATAGGTGAGAACGGGGACGGTATGCGTATGATTGGAAAATGCTTTAGAAAAAAGCAGGGTTCCTGGGTCTTTTTTGAAGCTTTCCAGAAATGGTGTTGTATGGCGTTTGTATCCATAGCTTTCCATATGATCCCTTGTGGCTGACTCACCAATGACAAGGACATAGAGGCCTTTTGCTTTAGGTGAAACAGAAAGGCCTTTCAATTGTTCTAGGCGGTCAAGCCGTTCATTACGTGATTTCTCGTAATGACTGTAGTCAGCAAGAATTTCTTTTGTCTCTTTCATGGCTACAAAAAAGGAGTAACTTTTTGCTTTTACGGGAAAGATGATAAGGCATAAAGTAAGAAATACGATTAGTTTAACAGGAAAGTCGGGCCTCTTTTTTGAAAGAACCTGTTGCCGGAGTTTTAAGAGATCATGGCCTAAGGCACCGAGCAGAGAAAAAAGGAGAAGGCTTCCGACCAGAGCTGCGGAAGGAAGACTCTTGATATAAGCTAAGGCTTCTTCCTCATTTGTTTGAAAGAGTGTCAGCATAATATCTGAAGAAAGTGCCTTCCCACCGCTGATCAAAAGATAAACCAATGTGGGCAAGGGAAAAACAATTGCGGATATGAATAAGAATCTGGAAATGCAAGTGATTATTTTCTTGTAGGATGTATGCTCTGCAAGACATTCCAAAAGAAGACTTCCTCCATAGCCAAAAAGAACCAGACCGGAGGCAAGGACGGCGTCACGAGGAAAAAGAGTGCTTTGGGGGTTCTGCGAAAGCACAAGGATTGGACTTTCATAGAGAAGGAAAAGGACGGTCCAACTTTTTAGAAAGGCTGTAGAAAAGTTCATCATATACCCTAGCAAGGCAAAGAAAAGCGATTCAAAAAGGACTAACTTATAGGATTGAGAAAGAGGCTGCCCGAGAAAATATTCAAAAAGAAAGAATAAAATAGCATAAGAAGAAAAAGCAAGCAGGAAATGATTCTGGGATTGGGAGAAATGAATTTGAAAAGAACGCACGGCTAGACCTCCATCTTGGTTATAAATTCATGCAATAATAAGATAAAACTAGAAAAAATTGTAATAAATATAACGCCTTATATCATACAACTTTTTTTGCTTTTAGTGGGGAGATAAAATGGACAGAAATAGATATTAGGCAAAAAAGGGCGACTTTTCCAGATAAAAGGGCGGAAAAAGGGATGGAAAATGAGATGCCGCTTATGTTTTCCTTAAAATATGGTATAATGCGGCGTATGAGCATGAAACTGAAGGAGTGATTTTCATGAGCAAAAAAATTCGAATTGGTCTTGTGAGCAGGACTTTGACCTTACGGGACGAGGTACCTACTTACCAAAAGGCACCCTACGTGCCACGGGATATTGTGACCATTCTGGGTGAACTGGGCGCGCTTCCCATTGTTTTTCCCGATGTGGAAGGCGCTAGTGGAAAGGATTATGTGGACCTTGCCGACGCACTTTTTCTTCCCGGCGGACAGGATGTGGACCCGACCCTTTTTGGAGAAGAACCGACGTGGAAAGTGGGCGGTGCGGATTACAAGATGGACCGCTTTGAAATCGATCTCATTCGGGCCTTTTATGAGGCAGGAAAACCCATTTTTGGCATTTGCCGCGGCATCCAGGTCCTCAATATTGCCCTTGGCGGTACGGTTTATCAAGATCTTCAGGCTGACTGCCCCAGTGCTTACATCGGCCACAGCCAAAAAGCCTACGGGGCCTATCCCGTCCACCATGTAAATGTCAAGAAAGGCAGCTTGCTCCATGCGGCCCTGGGGGATACGGCCTATGTAAACTCTCGGCATCATCAGGCCTTGAAGGATGTAGCCAAGGGTCTTGTTGTTACGGCTATGGCACCGGATGGTGTCATTGAGGGCATAGAATCAGCAGGCAGTGACCAAGTTGCTGCCGTACAGTGGCATCCGGAGAATATGTGGCGCGAGCATCCGGAAATGCGGGCTCTTTTCGAACAGTTCATTGCACGCGTTGAGAAAAGCGTGCAAAAATAAGAGAAACACAAAGATTGAGCGGGAAAATCGGTTGACACACCCCGTCCCATAGCATATAATTGTATGAGCTGTCAAATGATTTTTTGATCGATCTTGGCAAATCACCTTTGAAGTAAGGAGGGTTAATAGATGAAGAGAACGTTCCAACCTAACAACACGAGAAGAAAAAGAACTCATGGCTTCAGAGAAAGAATGAAGACTTTGGGTGGAAAACAAGTCTTGAAAAGAAGACGTGCGAAGGGCAGAAAGAGATTATCTGCATAAACTATGAGATGGGCCGCCTTTCGCGGCCTATTTTACTCTATGAGGCAGGTGCCAATCGCTTTGGAACAAGAACAAATGCCCAGAAAAAACACCTATACGCAGGCTCATCGGGTCAAGGCCCATGAGGATTTCCAAAAGATCCATGACAAGGGTCAATCCGTTGTGGATGGCTATGGCGTTTTTTATTTTCTGCCTTCTCCTCATGACCATTCCCAGCTGGGAACAGCCGTAGGGAAGAAACTGGGAAATGCGGTCTTGCGCAACAAGATCAAACGGCGGATGAGGGAAACCTTTCGTCAGCACCAGTACCGCCTTAAAAAGCCCGTTTCCATCGTCTGGGTAGCCAGACGTCGGTTGGCTCATGCACCCTTTGCTATGTATGAGACTGTGTTTTTGCGTCTGGCAAAGAAAGCCGGACTGTTATAGATCCGGAGAGGCCTATGAAAACGATCGCAATCTTCCTGATTCGTTTTTATCAGATTTGCATTTCCCCTCTTCTTGCGCCTCGCTGCAGGTTCTATCCTACGTGCTCCCAATATGCGCTGGAAGCGGTGAAAAAGTATGGTTTTCTGAAAGGAACCTATCTGGCTACGAAAAGAATACTGAAATGTCATCCCTTCCATAAGGGCGGGTATGACCCGGTACCCTGACCGCAGCAGGAGAAAAGGAGAAAAAACTTGGAATTCTTAAGTTCGTTTGTGCAGCAGGTGGTTTCTGCCATCTATGAAGCAACCCGCATGATTGGAGAGCCGAGTTACGGGCTTGCCATCATCATCATGACCATCCTCATCAAATTGCTCCTCTACCCTTTGACGAAGCGTCAAATCGCCTCAACAAAGGCTATGAGTCGCATCCAGCCTCGTATGAAGGAACTTCAGATGCGTTATCGCGATGATAAGATGAAGCTCAATGAAGAGCTGTCCAAGCTGTACAAGAAAGAAGGGGTCAATCCCCTGGCTGGATGCCTTCCCCTTGTCATCCAGATGCCAATCATGATTGGCATTTTCTACGGAATCCGTGATTTTAACTATGAAGGGCCGAGCAGCTTCCTTTGGATGCAGAGTATCGGTCAGCCCGATCCGTATTATATCCTTCCTATCCTGTCTGCTTTGACGACCTATATCCAATCTCGGCAGAGCATGCCGCCGTCCGATAATCCGACGGGGAAGGTCATGCTTTATTTCATGCCCTTGTTCATTGGCTATATCAGCTTGAAATTCCCGGCTGGTCTGGTTCTCTACTGGGTCGTGATGAACCTCATGCAGATTGGTCAGCAGTTCTTTATGGACCGGGCCGATAAGAAAGCCTAAAAGAGTAGACAATGCCAAGCGGCAAGGAGGCATGGATATGAATCGCATTGAAAAGACGGGGCGTACCGTGGACGATGCTGTCCAGGCTGCCCTCAAGGAACTCGGCGTAAGCCGTGAAGATGTCCTCATTGAGGTCCTGGAAGAAGGCAAGGATGCCCTTTTTGGACTCATCAAGCGGGACGCCAAAGTACGGGTTACTGTAAAGGAAGCGGAAAAGGCTGCGGCACCGGACTCTTTTGAAGAACAACTAGAAACGGTCCCGGAAACGCCGGAAGGACCTGCTCCGAAAGAGGAACCTGAAGTCACCGAAGCGCCTGTTTCTTCTGATGCTGAGGAAGAACGGAAAGCCGCTGCCCAAGATGCCAAGACCTTTCTGGAAACCCTTTTCAAGGCCATGGGGATGGATCTCATCATCGAAAAGTTCATCAATCGCAAGGATGGTGAAATTGAACTGAAACTCCATGGGGATGGGCTGGGTGTCCTTATTGGCAAGCATGGCCAAACGCTGGACAGTTTGCAATATTTGACAAACCTTGCAGCCAATAAAGGAAAGAAAGAATGGCACCGCATTGTCCTTGATGCCGAAAACTACCGGAAACGCCGCCGGGATACATTGGAAAAACTGGCTCACAACCTTGCCCATCGCGTCAAGCGGACGGGCCGCAAGGCGCTTCTTGAACCGATGAATCCTTATGAACGGAAGATCGTTCATGAGGCCCTGCAAAACGAGCCCGGGATCGTGACCTACAGTGAAGGCGAAGAACCTTACCGTAAAGTCGTCATCGACCTCAAATAAATCACACTTGAACGTTACGTGCTCCGGACCCTTGTTCGGAGCTTTTTTTTGGAGGAATCATGGAAGATACAATCAGTGCCATTGCGACCGCCCTGGGCGTTGGCGCCGTGGGCATCATCCGCGTCAGCGGACCGGAAAGTCTCCGTCTCGTCAATCGGATTTTTCGGGCAAAAGAACCCCTTTCCTCTTCCCGTCCCCGTTATCTGCAGTATGGTCATATCCATGACGGGAAGGGTGTCGATGTGGATGAGGTCCTGGCAGTCTATATGCCGGGCCCCCATTCCTACACGGGAGAAGACGTGGTGGAAATCCAGTGCCATGGCGGACGGGAAGCGCTGAAAGAAATCCTGCGGCTGACCTTTAGCGAAGGGGCAAGACCAGCAGAACCTGGAGAATTTACAAAACGGGCTTTTCTCAATGGCCGTCTTGACCTTACGGAAGCAGAAGCGGTCATGGATATCATCAATGCCAAGAGCCGCCGTGCCCTTGTTGCAGCCGGAAGAGGCCATAAAGGGGCCCTGTCCCGTTCCATCAGGGAAATCCGCGGCCGCCTGCGGGATTTGGTGGTCCATCTGGAAGCCATCATCGACTATCCGGAAGATGATATTGAAGACGTGACCTATGACGAAACCGAAGGTGTGCTGCAGCAGTGCTATGATGCAGTCATGCAGCTGCGCAAGAAAGGAGAGACGGGGCAGATCCTTCGCGAGGGCCTGCGGATAGCCATTGTGGGCCGCCCCAATGTTGGCAAATCAAGTCTCCTGAATCGCCTGCTCCAGACGGACCGGGCCATCGTTTCCAATATCCCCGGCACGACGCGGGACATCATTGAAGAGCAGATGACCCTTGACGGGATCCCCTTAGTACTGACCGATACGGCAGGTCTGCGGGATACAGAAGACTATGTGGAGCAGATTGGTGTAAAACGCAGCCGCGCCATTTTGGAAGACGCGGAACTGGTCCTTGTCGTCTTGGACAGCGCAAGTCCCCTCACGGACGAAGACCGGAAACTCCTTGCAGCGGTCAAGAACCGTCCCCATCTGGTGCTCCTCAATAAAAGTGACCTTGCACCGGCCCTTTCGCGGGAGGAAGTGGAAGCTCTTTCGGGCGGCGACGTCCTTTCTCTTTCCGTTAAAGATGGTGCTGGAATGGATCAGGTTGGAATCCATCTCCGTCATTTTGTCATGGGCGAAGGATCCGATGCCGAAATGGGACTGATGACCCAAAATGCCCGTCAGGGAATGCTGCTTGAACAGGCAGCCCATCATCTTGCAGAGACGCTTCGCGATGCGCGGGCCCATCTCCCCTACGACTGCCTCACGATTGACCTGACCCAGGTTCTTCATGAGCTGGGCGAAATTACGGGTGATGATGTGCCTGAGGAAATCATCAATGAGATCTTTGCACAGTTCTGCGTCGGAAAATAGGACGCGGTAGAGGAGGATAAAAAGTAGCATGATCGTTGTGGATCATTATGATGTTGTTGTCGTAGGTGCGGGCCATGCTGGCTGCGAAGCAGCCCTAGCGGCAGCTCGGATGGGAAAAAAGACCCTCCTTGCGACCCTTTCCATGGATAATATTGCCCTCATGCCCTGCAATCCGTCTGTAGGGGGACCGGCCAAAGGCCATTTGGTGAGGGAAATCGATGCCTTGGGTGGGCAAATGGGGATTGCGGCTGATGAAGCCTGCATCCAGATGCGCATGCTCAATACAGGCAAGGGTTATGCTGTCCAGGCGCTCCGGGCCCAGGCAGATAAGCCGCTCTACCATACCATTATGAAGGAAGTCGTGGAAAACACAGAAAACCTCGACGTCAAGCAGCTCATGATCGATGAGCTCCTTGTTCGCGGCGGTGCTGTAGAAGGTATCGTTGCTGAAACAGGGGAAGTCTTTGAAGCTCCCTGCGTCATCCTTGCCACAGGGACCTATTTAAGGGGGCGTATCCTATATGGGGAAGTTGCCTATATGGCAGGCCCTAATGGGCAGCGTTCAGCCATGAAACTGACCGATTCCCTCGTGAAAGCCGGGCTTACGCTCATGCGCTTCAAGACAGGTACACCGGCTCGTGTGGACCGTCGGACCATTGATTTTTCGCGGACCGAGCCGCAGTACGGTGATGAAGCGGTGCGGAATTTCTCCTTTATCAGCCCTATTACGGAACGTCAGCAGGTTCCTTGTTACTTGACCTATACCAACCCCCGGACCCATCAGATCATTCGAGACAACCTTGACCGGAGCTGCATGTTCAACGGAACCATCGAAGGTGTAGGCCCTCGCTACTGCCCGAGCATTGAAGCAAAAATCGTCCGTTTTGCCGATAAGAGCCGTCATCAGCTTTTTTTGGAACCGGAAGGGCTCAGGACCAATGAAATCTATGTCCAGGGCATGAGCTCCTCTCTCCCCGCCGAAATCCAGGTTGCTTTCATGCAGACCATTCCGGGTCTGGAGCACTGCAAGATGATGCGGGCTGGATATGCGATTGAGTATGACTGCCTCGATCCCCTGCAGCTTACGGCAAGCCTCGAACATAAAGCCATCAAGGGGCTCTTTAGCTGCGGGCAGGCAAACGGCACGAGTGGCTACGAAGAAGCAGCGGCCCAGGGCCTTATGGCAGGCATCAACGCCGCCTTGAAGCTTGATCACCGGCCGCCTTTCATTTTGGGACGGAGCGATGCCTATATTGGTGTCCTCATTGATGACCTCGTGACGAAAGGAACGACGGAACCGTACCGCATGATGACAAGCCGTGCCGAGTACCGCCTGCTTCTGCGGCAGGATAATGCCGATCTGCGCCTGACGCAGAAAGGCCGCAATGTGGGCCTTGTCAAGGACGACCGCTATACTGCCTTTACGAAGAAACGGGACGAAATCGAACGGGCACTTTTTGCCCTTTCGAAAAAGAACTTGGCCCCGTCGGAAGAAAATCAGCAAAAGATTATGGCTATGGGCTCCGTGCCCTTAAAGAGCTCCATCAACATGATGGAACTTTTGCGCCGTCCGGAAATTACCTACGAAAAGCTCCAGCAAGCCTTTGACCTCGAACCCCTCTCCCCCGTTGCTGCAGAGGAAGTGGACGTAGAAGTCAAGTACAAGGGCTATATCGATAAGCAGAAACAGGAAGTCATGCGGGCCATGAAGCTCGAAAACCGCCTGCTCCCGGACGATATCGACTATAGTGCCCTCCATGAACTATCTTCGGAGGCAGCGGAAAAACTGGAAAAGCAGCGGCCCCTTTCCATTGGTCAGGCCAGCCGTATTTCCGGTGTTTCCCCTGCTGATATCAGCGTCCTTATGGTCTATTTGGAATCGCGGAGACGCAAAGGAGAAGAAGCATGACCTATTTGGAGACCTTGAAGCAAAGTGCCGAAGCAATTGGCCTGACCCTTTCTGACGAAGCGCTCCGGCGTTTTGAAATCTATAAGGATGAACTCCTGGAGACAAATCGCTTCCTTAACCTGACAGCCATTATAGACCCGGAAGAAGTGGCGGTAAAGCATATGGTTGATTCCCTGACTGTCTATAACGAAAAGCGCTTCCATAATCGGACGATTGCCGATGTGGGAACGGGAGCGGGATTTCCAGGACTGCCTCTGAAGATCTACGATCCGACTATGCGTCTCACCCTCATCGATTCCTTGGCAAAGCGCCTTGCCTTCCTTGAGAAGGTGGCAAAGGACATGGGCCTTGGCCAGATTCGCTGTCACCATGCGCGAGCCGAAGAAGCGGGGCGGGACCCGAAGCTGCGCGAGAAATTTGATGTTGTCGTTGCCCGGGCTGTAGCGCCTATGCCCGTCCTTGCGGAATACTGCCTGCCCCTTGTGCGGGTTGGCGGCGTCTTCTACGCCATGAAGGGCAGCAAGGGCATGGAAGAAGCAGAAGAAGGCCGTCAGGCCATTTCCATCTTGGGCGGAAAGATTGTTGATATTCGCCATCTGACCCTGCCCGGCCTTGACGATAAGCGTTATATCATTACCATTGAAAAAATCCGTCCTACGGGCGAGCAGTATCCCAGACGGCCGGGTATTGCGACTAAGCGTCCACTTGCTGTGAAACCTAAATAATAAAATAGAAGATACCTTAACTGTGGACTGGACCGGAATGACTTCGGACCCAGTCCTTTTTTACTCTATCATACTGATTTATTTCTAAATTTCCCTTGAAATCGGGCTTTTAAGGAATGAGTACTAAAAAAATCCCCCATAATCATATCCTGCCATGATACAATGCGATAAATAGGGAAGGAGGATATGCAAGTTTGAAAGACAGGATGAGAGAAAGGTTGGTGAGCGTGCAAGAGACGCCGCATAATGGACAAAAAACATAAGCTTTGTCGATTCATTGGGGCCAAGATCCGCTATTACCGGATGCTGCGGGCTGTCGTGCATAACGGATTCGGTCAGGCAGACCTGGGGAGTTTGGCCCATCTTCATCCGGATACGATTTCCCGGATTGAGCGGGGAACCTATCATGACAGCATCCCTCTGTCAACGCTCATGGATATTTCCGATGCTTTGGGCATTGATGTATCGGAACTGATGACACTGACGGAAACGGAAAAAAAACTTCTTCATTGGGAAAAGGAGAACGAAGCATAAAGAATTTTAGTGGGATCCCTTGCCAGCGCGTCGATGGGAACGGCCATTGCCGGCCTCAACGATGCGGCGGCAACCAATGCCATCCTTGCTGCTGGCGGAACGGCTGACCTCGGCAGGATTGTTGCGGCTTCTGCTCTTCTTGTAGCGGACGTTTTCATGGAAAATAAGGCTGATGAAGCGATAGATGATGCCCGAAGCTTCCTCGCCGAGTCGCGGAAATTGCTAGAAGTGTGCGAGAGCCGTATTGCATTTCTTGAAACCATTGAGACGCGGGCCCAGCAGATCTGAGATATCATGGGAAAACTCGAAGTTCATTTTGAAATGGGCGGCATCAGAAATGAAACTTATCATCCGACGAGAAGGGGCGGATTGGCGGATGGATGGAGGCGAGGAAAAAAAGACTGTCGGAAAGGCAACTCTACTTGATAAGACGTTGAAAATCCTCATTGATATGCCCCTCCTTCGCGAAAACGGGACGTTGACGGAAGAATCAGGGAAAGCCATCATCAAGATTGAAGGAAATCATGCCCTTTTCCTGCAGTAAATTTAGCCTTTTCTTTGAACGTGTGGACACCATCTCTGAAGGAGCCACCCTGGATTGCAGCAATGGCGTGTTCCGCCATTATGATGAAAAGACTCATTTGTGTCTCATTCATAAAAAGCGGTTCTTTGTCAAATTTTGGGGTGCTAAAGTGTCTATGCACTCCTGGAGAGG
>NZ_QTNG01000016.1:0-33721 GCF_003603525.1 Acidaminococcus sp. AM33-14BH
AAAATGGGGTGAGGAAAGAATATTTCCTCACCCCAACATTTATTATAGAACCAGAAAAAGGCCGCAGGAACCCTTTCGGGCTTCCTGCGGCCTTTTTCGTCCTGAGGGGGCTGGTCTTGAAAGAGGGCTTGACAGATTGGAAGAAAATGAATACTATATACGTAACGGAGGTATAGTACTATGATGCACGAAAAAACCGAAAGGGATAAAGACTGCCGGGAATACAAGGATCTCATCAAACGCCTTAATCGAATTGAGGGACAGGTGCGGGGACTCAAACGGATGCTTGAAGAAGACCGTTACTGCGTGGATATCCTGACCCAGGTCAGTGCTATCAACAGTGGGCTCAATGCGTTCAATCGCAAGCTGATGTGTGATCATATCAAATCCTGTGTGGTTAACGATATCCGTGCCGGGGATGATACCGTCGTTGATGAACTTTGTGAAACCATGCAGAAACTCATGAAATGAGCCCATGGTTCTTGGGAAGGAGCCAAATAATATGGAAAAGATATTGAACGTCAAAGGAATGATGTGTGCTAACTGCCAGAAACATGTCCATGATGCGTTGCTTGCCATGGACGGCGTTTCTGCTGTTGACGTAAACTTGGAAAAGGGAACCGCAAAGGTAACAGCATCCCGTGAAATCCCCATGGATGAATTTAGATCCGTCATCAGCGAAGCCGGTTACGAACTGGCCTGAGTAAACTGATCTACAAACTGCTGCACAAGGCTGCAGCAGTTTTTCAATGTATAAGGAGAGATTATATGAAAGTCCTGCTGTTAAATGGCAGTCATCATCAAAATGGCAATACGGCACTGGCTCTTGAGGAAGCGGCAAAAGCCCTCGAGGCAGAAGGCGTCGAAACGGAGCTGTTTCAAATCGGGTCTGGGGCCATACAGGATTGCATCGACTGCGGAAAATGTACGGAAAAAGGATGTATCTTCACAGGTGATCCGGTCAATGCCTTCATTGCAAAAGCAAAGGAAGCCGACGGGTTTATCTTTGGCACGCCTGTCTATTATGCCCATCCTACGGGGCGCGTCTTGTCCTTCTTGGACCGTGTCTTTTATGCCGCAGGCGGTATCTTTCGCCTAAAACCCGGGGCGAGCATTGCCGTGGCAAGACGGGCCGGCACGACAGCGAGCGTTGATGTTATGAATAAGTATTTTACCATTGCTGAAATGCCCGTTGTCAGCTCTACCTATTGGAATGTGGGCCATGGCCTTGCTGCCGGGGACATCCTCAAAGATGCGGAAGGGCTCCAGACGATACGCAATCTAGGTAAGAACATGGCCTATCTTCTGAAGTGCCTTGAAGCAGGCAAAAAAGCCGGCATCGAGCTGCCTGGAACAAAGCGGGAGGTCTGGACCCACTTTATTCGCTAAGGCTGTCCTGCGCTGATGGTTCGGCGGTTTTGTTTCCAAAAAATTCACTTTTTCTGGAGTCATCCTGTCAGAAGATGACTGCGTCTTCATCCCGTCAATTGGGCATTTGGAGGCGCGGCAAGCAATGAGGTCTGGAAATTGTACATTCCCTTGCATGGCAATATTTGACATGATATAATGCAGGAAGTCGTTCAATTAACGCTTCATGAAGAAAGGATGATTCAATTGAAAAAGCAATTCATGGCAGTCGTCATTGCCCTTTTGGTATGCCTTGGGTATACTGGCGCCATGGTTCCGGCAACGGCCTTTGCTGCCGAAGCAACCATTGGGTATGTTGACCTTAACACGGTCTTTTCCCATCACCCTGATTTTGCCAGTGCTCGTGCTGCCCTGAATCTGGAACAGCAGAAGGCACAGCAGGAATTCCGGGAAAAAGCTCCCAGCCTTGATGACAACGGCAAACGGGCCTTGGACAACACCTTGACCGAGCGCATTGCCAAACGGGAACAGGAACTCTTCAACCCGATCCGTGAAAAGATTCTGAAGGCAGTCAGCAAAGTTGCCAAGGAACGCGGTCTTTCCACGGTCCTGACGAGCAGTGCTGTTGTTGACGGCGGCACGGACATCACCAAAGACGTCCTCAAAGCTGTTGGCGGAAAATAAAATGAGGGAAGAACCGTTGCTCTTGCAGCGGTTTTTCTTTATCCTGGAGCCAGTGATCTGGCGCTGTTTTCTTTTAGGCGCCCGCTTCATTGGCTCCATTTTATGATATAATAAAGAGAAGTATGACCAATCAGGGAAGTGATTTTTCCCTTTTCCATAGTTCATGCGCCGCATTGCGGAAATTTCATTGAGTGGAGGATATCCCTTATGAACCAAAAGGCACTTGCCTTACTCGTTACCATGATGGTATGCATGCCGAGTGCGGCCTACGCCGCTAGGGCATATGACGGCCAGCCCCTTGCCACTAAAAACGGTCCTGCCTATGAGCCGCAGACCGTCGATGATGTGGCCCGACGGGCCGCGCAAGCAGAAGCCATCCGCAAACTCCAGGATGAACCGGACCAGTTTGCGGAAGAGGCGGTTCAGGCCAAGCAGGAAAGTGAAAAAGAAAAGAAGGCCCGTCAGGAGCGGGGAGAGGACAAAGCGGCCAGTGAGTCCGATCTGCCTATCACCATTTATGGGGATCATGTCCTGTACCACTCCGATACAGGGGAATTTACAGCCAGCGGCAATGTGCGCCTCTATCAGGGCACGCAGCGGCTTTATACGACGGAAGCCCGGGGCAATGCTCTTACAGGCGATGTGTACCTGCTCCAAGGGGGCCGCATGATTGATCCCCCCAACACGACTGATTCCGATTGGGGCCATTATAATTTCAAGACCCAGACCGGGACCGTGCGCAACATGAAGGGAACGAACGGGGATGACCTCTACAAGGCGGATATTGCCCACATCTATAAAGATCATGTGGACCTAGACCAAGGGGCATCCGTAACGCGCTGCCCTGCTGTAGAGCATCCGCCATGCCTGGAAGTTAGGGCCGATCATGTGGTCATCTACCCCAATGACAAGATCATAGCCTATGGGGTCAAGGTCTACCTCAAGGGAAAGCACATCTATAGCCGCGACCGCTGGATCAACCGGCTGAACGATGGGGAAAGCAAGCAGAGCTTTGTGCCCCATATCGGCTATGATGAAGATCAGGGAATCAAGCTGCGTTACAATTATTCCTATGATTTCAGTGACCATAACACGCTGGACGCGGACATCAAATACTATTCCAAGATTGGTTGGCGTCCTATGTTTACGGATACCCAGGACGAACGGAATTACTATGTCCGTTATATGGAAGGCTTTGACGAGGACGATAACAACAACTGGATCCGCAAGATGCATGATATCAAGGTGGGGTATAAGCCACACCGGATTTCCGATTCCCTGCCCCTTTCGTATTCTGCCTACGCAAGCCATGGGCTCTGGAAGGATAACCGAATCAAGAGCTGGCACACGGAATATGCCGTCTTCCTGAACCATGATCCCATTACCCTCATCCATGGCGACCGCCCCCTGACCTTGGGTCTTGGTGTGGGCCGCAAATGGATCAATGAGAGCGAACGGGATTCTACCCGTAAGACCTGGCTTTATTCGGCAACCCTGCGCAAAAATCTGGGTGCTGGGTTTGACACCTGGTTGGGTTACTATTGGGAAAAGCGGCAGGCTTCCATCTTTGACTATGGCCGTCCCGATATGGACCGGGAAGTCCAATTTGGTCTTTCCAAGACCTTTACACCTCGTGACAATGTGACGTTCATGACGCGCTATGACGAGGCCGGTCACAATGTTTATGAGTATATCTGGAGATGGAGACACGATTTCTGCTGTTTCCGCCTGACCTTTGAATATCGTGACAAACGCTATAAAGGCGGCGATGATGAATGGAGTGTACAATATGAACTTTTCCGCTGGTAATGCACGTGAACTCATTGATGGCCGTTTTCTTGAACATGAAAAGCTCGTCCACCGCGTCATGGGGAGCAAAAAGCTGATGAAGGACCTGGAAGACGCGGCAGGACTTATGAAGATGACCCTTCTTTCAGGAAACAAGATCATGTTTTGCGGCAATGGCGGTTCCGCAGCCGATGCCCAGCATTGGGCGGCTGAAATCGTAGGCCGTTTCCAAAAGGAACGGGCTGGTATGGCAGGCCTTGCCCTGACGACGGATACGTCAATCCTGACCGCTGTCGGTAATGATTACGGCTATGACCGCGTCTTTTCCCGTCAGGTCGAAGGCTTGGGACGGGAAGGGGACCTTCTGGTCGGCATCTCCACGAGCGGCAACAGCAAAAACGTGGTAGAAGCCATTTTGATGGCGAAAAACATGGGCATCCGTACCTTAGGATTTACTGCCAAAGGCGGGGGCAAGATGGCGGAACTCTGTGATATCCTTCTTGCCGTCCCTACGGAAAATACGGCCCGGGCCCAGGAAATCCATGAAATCATGGGCCATATCCTTTGTGAATTGGTGGAATGGGAATGAACAGTCAATCTGTGATTGAATTATTGACCGAAAAAATTACGCATCTGCGCATTGCCGTGATTGGTGATGTTATGCTCGATCGCTACGCCTATGGGGAGGTGCGCCGCATATCCCCGGAGGCCCCGGTTCCCGTCACGCGTGTAAAACGCCTGACTTCCGTCTTGGGCGGTGCAGGCAATGTGGCGGCAAACTTGGCAGGCCTGGGGGTCCAGGTCTATGTGGCGGGCATGACGGGTGAAGACGATCACCGCCGCGTCCTTGAGAAGAAACTGCGGGAGCTAGGGGTTGATTACAGCGGCCTCATTGCTTCCCCAAAACGCAGTACCATTACCAAGATGCGTATCATTGGCGCGCGGCAGCAGATGCTGCGTCTTGACTTCGAGGAACCGGGGGATCTCCTGCCCGATGAGGAACAGGCTCTTCTCCAGTGGCTCCGCAAGCATCTTGATGAGGGACTTGACGGGATCGTCCTTTCGGATTATGCCAAAGGAACCTGTTCAGATCGTTTCTGCCAGATGGTCATCACCCAGGCAAGGGCGGCCCATGTACCGGTCCTTGTCGATCCCAAAGGGTCCGATTGGGCCAAGTATCGGGGCTGCGACCTCATTACGCCCAATGTCAAGGAAATGTGTGAAGCGGCAGGAAAGATTGTTCCCAATGTAACGCCTGCCTTGGTGGAACTGGCCCAACAGGCTCGCGAAACCTTTGATATCCGCTATGTGGTCGTCACTCGTTCGGAAAAGGGCGTCACCCTTGTTGGAAAAGATGACGTCATTACAAAAGCTGCCACGGCACAGGAAGTCTTTGATGTTTCTGGTGCAGGGGATACGGTTGCCTCCGTGCTGCTTGCGGCCATTTCGGGAAAGCTTTCCCTTGCTGATGCTTTGGAGTTATCCAATAAGGCGGCGGGGATTGTTGTTTCCAAGGTGGGGACCTATCCTGTCCATAAAGAAGAGTTGCTTCGTGAAATCCTTGCTGATTCGCAGCCGGAAAGCTTTGACTATCGCCCCATGACCTGGGACGAAATGGCTCGATTGACAAGGACCTGGCAGCAGGCGGGAGAGACTGTTGTCTTTACCAATGGCTGCTTCGATATTCTTCATGCCGGCCATGTGCAGTATCTGCAGCAGGCTGCCCAACTGGGAAATCATCTGATCATTGGTGTCAATACGGACGACTCCGTGCGCCGTCTCAAGGGACAGACGCGTCCTTTTAACCACGAAACGGATCGGGCAAGGCTGCTTGCCAGTCTCCGTGATGTCGACGCCGTGGCCTTATTTGGGGAAGATACGCCGACGGAACTGATCAAAAAGATTCGCCCCGATATTCTCGTCAAGGGCGGCGATTACAAGAAGGAAGAGGTGGCTGGCCGGGAATATGCACGGACGGTAGAAATCCTGCCCTTCAAGGAAGGCTATTCCACGACAGGACTTGTTGAAAAGATTGTTACGCTTGTGAAGGAGGGCAAACTATGATCATTGTAACCGGTGGTGCCGGTTTTATCGGCAGCAATATCGTGAAAGGCCTGAACGACCAGGGCAGGGATGACATCCTTGTTGTCGATAATCTGACCAATATGGTGAAATTCAAGAATATCCAGGGTCTCAAGGTCATGGATTACTGTGATAAGTTGGATTTTATCGAAGACGTAAAAAACGGCAAATGGAACCATGCGCCCATCGAAGTCATCTTCCACGAAGGCGCCTGCTCCGATACGATGGAATATAACGGTAAGTATATGATGGAAAATAACTTCCAGTATACAAAGACCTTGATGCACTTTGCCATGGATCGCAAGATCCCCTTCCTCTATGCTTCTTCCGCATCAACTTATGGCAGCGGTCAGAAGGGATTCCGCGAAGAACCAGCCTGTGAAGAAGCCCTCAATGTCTATGCTTTTTCCAAGCTCTTTTTTGACAACTATGCCCGCCGCTATTTTGACAAGGCGGAAAGCCAGATTGCAGGCTTTCGGTATTTCAATGTCTACGGGCCCCAGGAAAATCACAAAGGCAAGATGGCTTCCATGGTGCGCCAGATGTTCCTTCAGTGGCAGCAAGACCACGAGGTCAAGCTCTTTGGCGAATATGATGGCTATGGCCCGGGTGAACAGACGAGGGACTTTATCTACGTCAAGGATGTCGTCAAGGTACTTTTTTATTTCTGGCAGCATCCGGAACTAAAGGGTGTCTACAACTTGGGAACCGGCAAAGCTCACACTTTTAACGATATGGCAAAGGCCATCCTGGACTTTTTTGGCAGCGGAAAGCTCGTTTATGTGCCATTCCCGGAGGTCCTCAAGGGGAAATACCAAAGCTACACCCAGGCGGATACGACAAAACTCATTCAAACGGGCTATGATGGCGGATTTACGGATTTTGCCGAGGCCGTCAAGGAATACTGCGGCGTGCTCCAGGCATCTGATGGCTATTATCGCTAAGGAGGATGGCTGTGGGACAAAAAGCCGTATTTCTTGACCGTGACGGTGTCCTTGATGTGGACACGGGATATATCAGCCGTCCGGAGCAGGTCCAGTGGGTTCCCGGCGCCAAAACGGCCTTGGCACGGCTCCATAAGCTGGGGTATGCCGTCTTTGTCGTAACTAACCAAAGCGGGATTGCAAGAGGATACTACACCGTAGAGGACATGAAGGTCCTTCATGCTTTCATGGCAAAGGAAATAGAAAAAGCCGGCGGTCAGATCACCCATTTCTATTACTGTCCCCACCACCCGACGAAAGGGACCGTCAAGGAACTGGTACATCCATGTTCTTGCCGTAAACCCCAGCCAGGCATGCTCCTGCAGGCTTTTTCTGATTACGCCCTTTTGCGGGAAGGCTCCTTCCTCATCGGAGACCGCCAAAGCGATATTGACGCTGCCCTTGCAGCAGGCCTGCCGGGCTATCTCTTCCAGGAAGGGAATCTGGATGAATTTTTGCAAAAAATCTTGCGCATCGAGGCGAATGGACGTGGACTATCAGAACATCCTCATCATTAAAATGAGCTCCCTCGGGGACGTGATCCACACGCTTCCCTTTGCGGGTGCCTTGCGGCAGCGTTTTCCCAAGGCCCGGATCTCGTGGCTTGTCCATCCCCAGTTCGGCGCTTTTATTCCAGGACCTCCCATCATTGATGAGGTCCTTTATTTTGATAAGGCCGCGTTTAACAAAATGGATTTCAAGGGGAAATGGCGCACGCTGAAAAACTTGCGTCATACCCTCCGTGAAAAACACTTTGATCTGGTTATTGACATGCAGGGACTTTTCAAAAGTGCTGTCATGAGCCTTTTAACAGGGTCGGCAACCCGCATTGGCTATGGGGAGATGAGGGAAGGCAGCGGTCTTGTTTCAAAGGCCATCATTGGACCCCATATCAAGGATCATGTCATTGAGCGCTATCTTGATGTCGCACGGTTTTTGGGTGCGGATGTAAAGGAAGTGTCCTTTCCCATGCCGTCCCTCCAACTAGAAACGGAGACGGTCGAGAAGAAGCTTGCCGCTTTAGGCTTGGTTCAAGGGACGCCGTACATTGTCCTTGCTCCTGGCGCGAGGTGGGAGACCAAAAGATGGCCTGCCGGCCATTTTGCCAAGCTGGCCCAAAAGTTCATGGATGAAGGATACAGCGTGGTTCTTTGCGGCGCACCTGATGACGTCAAATTGGGGGAGCGGATCCGCGAACTGACCAATTATCCCAAACCGCTCTTTGATCTCATTGGCCGCACGAGCCTTCGTGAACTGGGGGCCCTCATCAAAGGGGCACTTTTTTATGTGAGTGCTGATACGGGGCCGCTGCATATTGCAACCGCTTTCAAGAAAGATTTGGTTGCCCTTTATGGACCGACCCGCCCGGACCGCACAGGTCCTTATGGGGATGCAGGAGCTGTGATCCTCGTAAGCCCTGAGCCTTGCGCCGGCTGCCTCAATAAAACCTGCAGTCACTGGACCTGCATGGCCGCCATTACACCGGACGTTGTCTTTCAGGAATTTCAAAAGAAAGTAGGAAAGAACCATGATTGACCTTTCCCATAAGAAAATCATCGTGACCTTCCTCATGCATCTTGGGGATCTTGTGCTGACGACGCCGTTTATCCACGCACTGAGAAAAGCGGCGCCTACGGCAGAAATTACCTACCTTGTGGATGATAAATTAAAGGATGTGGTTCTCCATAATCCTTATATCGACCATGTGTGGACCATCGACAAAAAAGGGCGGGACAATCATCTTCGGGCGCTTTGGGCCATGGGACAGAAAATCACAGACGGGAAGTTTGACGTTCTCATCAACCTTCACCCTAATGAGCGCTGTTCCTTTATCGATGCCGTGGCTCGGGTGCCTGTCAAAGTGGGCGCCAGTCATTTTCTTTTCCGCGGTTTTTTTGACCCCTGCATCAAGCTGGACCGCACCCTTCACGCCGCCGATATGTATCTTGATGTCCTTACCCGCTTGGGTGTGACCCATCTGGAGCATCGTGGTCTGGAAGTTTTCCCCGGCAAGGCGGATTACCAAAAAGCCGAGGCCTTTTGGCAGGGGGCGGGCCTATCCCCTGAAACGGGCCTAGTGGGCTTTAACATCGGAAGTGCCGTTGAAACAAAACGCTGGGCACCGGAACGCTTTGCCGCTGTCGCCGATACCCTTAAGGAAGAAGGCTATGAAACCGTCTTTTTTGGCGGACCCATGGACCGGGAGATGGTGGAGGCTGCTATTTCCAAGATGAAGACAAAGCCCCTTGTTGCCACGGGAAAGTTTTCTATTGGCGAACTGGCGGCTGCCATGAGCCGCTGTCAGCTCATTATCACCAATGACAGTGGACCCATGCATGTAGCCATCAGTCAAAAAGTCCCCATCGTAGCCATGTATGGACCGAGCCATCCTGATCTTTATGGACCCTATACGAAAGATGCCATCATTGTCAAAGCCATTCCCCCTTGTGATGGCTGCCGCAGCGGTATGAAGCATCACTGCGAGGATATGCGCTGCATGCGCCAGCTTACGGTGGACCAGGTCCTTGGTGCTGCCTATACGATGCTGCGGCGCTGAGACAAAAAAGGAGGAGAAGCGATGGCGGGAAAAGAATTCAGCTATGAAATCGTCAAACAGGTTGCTGTCCTTTCTAAAAGCCCGAAAGGGTGGACCAAGGAAGTCAATGTGATTTCCTGGAATGGCGGAACGCCAAAGTACGACATTCGCGACTGGGCGCCGGATCATAGTAAAATGGGAAAGGGCGTGACCTTATCGGTTGAAGAAGCAGTCCATCTCCTGAAAGCCCTTCAGGAAGAAAACCTTCTCTAAAAGGAAAAGTCACCCGTTGACTCTTTTTAGAGGCTTCGCTATAGTAAAGATAAGAAGGGGTTGATTCCCCAAGTGGTCCTTGTGACTACGACACCAATAAGAAGGGAGGACCGAATATGCTTGGCATTGTATTGATTCTTGTCCTTGCCCTCATGGGCGGGCTCATTGCTTATTTAGGTGACAAACTTGGCAGTAAGATTGGCAAAAAAAGACTCAGCCTATTCGGCCTGCGCCCTCATGACACCTCTGTCCTTATGACCATCATTAGCGGCATCCTTGTTGCTGCCATGACTATGGGCGTCCTGACCGTCAGCAGCAAGGAAGTTAGGACCGCGCTTTTTGGCATGAAAAAGCTTCAGGAAGAACTGCAGACCCTGACCGCTTCCCGTGATGAGGCAAAACGGGAGCTGTCGGCCCAAAGCACTACCATCAAGGAACTGGACCGCCAGATTGGTGAAGCGCAAAAAGCCCTGACCCAAGCAAAAAGCGAAAAAGAAGCGGCCGAAGCCCAAATGGAAGAAGCCCGCAGCAGCCTTGCTTCCATGCAGGCCCAGTATGAAGAGGCCAGTCAGCGTCTAAAAGCAGCCCAACGGCAAGCCGAGGAAGCCGAAAAAGCCCGTGACAACCTGCAGCGGGACGTCAAGGATCTGGAAGAACAGTCCCGGAAGCTCCGTGAAAATATCGTGACCATCCGGGAAGGCAACGTGGTCTTCCGCAGCGGGGAAATCCTTTTCTCCGGTTCCCTGCAGGGAGGACTCAGTAAGGAAGAAACCCAAAAAGAGATGGAAGCATTCCTGAATGCGGCCAACCATGCCGTGGGTGAACGGGTGGGAACGCCGCCAGGCACGCCCGTCATTTGGCTCAGCAAAGATTCTGTGGAACAAACGGCCCACGAGCTGTCCCAGCAGAAAGGGACCATGTATGTCCGGCTGTGTGCGGCTGGAAACATCCTTTCCGGGGAAGTGGTTGTCAGCCGGTTGGAAATGACCCCCAATACCATCGTCTATCATAACGGCGATACGATCCTGCGCCAAACCATTACGGTCAAACCCAATACAGAGCAGGTTGACCTTGCCTTGATGGCCTTTTTGAAGGATGTCAACCGCATGGCTCAGGCAGGTGGCGTCATTCCTGATCCCCTGACAGGGAAGGTGGGTGCTATCTCGAGCCGTGACCTTGTCCGTGCCAGCGAGCATATTTCCGAACTGGGCGGTCATGTGACCATTACGGCAAAAGCAAAACAGGATGTGACTGTTGCAGGCCCCGTGGTTCTCGAGTTCGTCATCCGTCCGGCGGAGGAAAACGAATGAAGAAGATTCTCGGCATCGATCCAGGAAAGGACAAGACAGGAGCCGCTCTGTGTGAGGAATCGGGAAAGATCCTTCGCTGTGAAGTGCTCCTCATGGAGCATTTCCTTGCATCCTTACAGAAATTCCTCGATCATGTGCCCGTAACGGAATGCGTCCTTGGAAATGGGACGACCAGTGCATCCATGCAAAAGACCCTCCTTGCAGCCTACCCGGATCTTGCCATCCACATCATTGATGAGGCCCACAGCACGGAAGAAGCACGGCAGCTATATTGGAAGCTGCATCCTCCCAAGGGCCTCATGAAACTCATTCCTTTGGGCATGCGCACGCCGCCGGGAAACATGGACGGCCTTGCCGCCGTGATCCTCGTGCAGCGCTATCTTTCAAGCAAAAAATAGAGTTATCCCTCTGACCGTAGTGGGTCAGAGGGATTTTTTAGGTTCTTTGTCAAATGTTGGGCCACAATCTGGGAAGGCAACTGGCTAATAGCCTGCACCTATAGCCGGTTCAGGAATGATTAGCTAAGAGGCATTTTCATTGCGCATGTTGTAATGATTACGGCCGTGGGCAGCGCGTGCAGATCATTGATCCACTTTGCATACCAAGCAAAAACCACGGGAACCCTTCCTTTCCCTAGGAAAAAACAGTATAATAAAGTATTGAACATCAATCTCCAATGGCTGATCAGCAAAGGAAGCGATGCCGATGTTAAATCAGATCGATTTGTCTAAAAAGACGCCCAAGGGCACCTATGCCAAGCAGTTTGACAAGAAAAGTGCGGAACTGGGCTATTTGGGCCGTGCCCTGCGCGATGCCAAGGTGCCGGTCATTATCCTTTTTGAGGGATTCCGTGGGACTTATCGGGGAAAGCTCATCAACAAGGTCATCAGCGCCCTTGATCCGCGCGGATTCCGGGTGTATTCCGCGTCAAAGACGACGGAGCGGCAGAAGATGAGTCCCTTCTTCACCCAGTTCTGGAAAGAGCTGCCCCCTATGGGCGGAATCAGTATCCATCACCGTGCCTGGTATTTTCTCCGCAATGAACATGATGTAGGTGATCCGGACGAGGCAGCGGAATGGTACAATGTGCCTTTTCATGAAATCAACGATTTTGAACGGACCCTCTATTTGGGCGGGTATCGTATAATCAAGCTTTTTACCCATATTTCTCAAAAGCAGCAGGAAAAGAATATCGCCAAAGACAAGGATTCCCTGGGAAGCCGCTGGGAAGCCCTGACACCGGCTGGTATCGAAGGTGTTGACTATAAGGCTTACCGCAATGTCTACGAAAAGATGCTGACGGAAACAAATACGGTCTATGCACCGTGGCATGTCATTCCGATGGAAGATGTGCGGACTGGTATCCTTGAGACCATGGATGTCCTTATCAGTGAGTTCAAGGCGGCTTTATCGGCGGCAGAGACCCAAAAAGAAAGCTCGCAGGCACCGCTGTCCTATGCTTCCGATCCCTCCATCCCGTCCATCTTGGCGCGCTATGACTGCAATAAGGATATGGACGAGAAGACCTATGATGAAAAGCTTAAAAAATACCAGAAACGGCTGGCAGAGCTTCAGGTGGAACTTGCCAAACGGAAAATCAGTACGGTTGTGGCTTTTGAAGGCTGGGATGCAGGCGGCAAAGGCGGGGCCATCAGACGCCTGACATCGGCTTTGGACCCTTTGGGGTACAAGGTCAATCCTGTAAGTGCGCCGAATGATATCGAAAAAGCCTATCATTATCTCTGGCGCTTTTGGACCAAGATTCCGGAACCGGGAGAAATCGCTGTCTTTGACCGTACGTGGTACGGCCGCGTCCTTGTCGAACGGGTGGAGCATTTTACGCCCGTAAAGGACTGGAAACGGGGCTACGAGGAAATTAACGAAATGGAAGAGGAATGGGCAAAGCAGGGCTTCATTGTCCAGAAGTTCTGGATGCATATTGATCCGGATGAGCAGTTCCGCCGCTTCAAGGCCCGTGAGGAAGATCCTGATAAGACGTGGAAAATTACGGCAGAAGATTGGCGCAACCGCGACAAGTGGGATGCTTATGTCGATGCCGTCAATGAAATGCTTTACCGGACTGATACCCCTTATGCCCCATGGACCGTGGTTGAAGGCAATAATAAATACTATGCCCGCCTCAAGGTCATGAGCACCATGATCGACCGTATGGAAAAGGCCTTGGCTGCGGTTGATGATAAGGCTGGCAGCAAGGCAAAGAAAGGCTGATTATGGAGACGTTCTGTTATGAAACAAAAGAAGGCGTGACCTATGGCTATTTCCCGGTTTTGCGGGAAATGGGCTTTGAGAACGCCTTTACCTGTATGGAGGGCGGGGAAAGTGCCATCCTTCCCCATACGCTTAATATGGCCCTTCACGTGGGGGATGAAGCGGCGCTTGTTATAAGGAACCGGGAAAAAGCGGCCCGCGCCCTTTCCATTTCGCTTGACCGCACGGTGACCTGCGCCCAGATCCATGGGAGCCAGATAGCAGTGGTAGATGCCGCCCAGGCTGGCCGTGGGGCAAGGGACTTTGGAACGACTCTTGCCGGTGTGGATGGCCTTGCATCGGGTGAAAAGGATCTTCCCCTCATGCTTTTTTATGCGGACTGTACACCCATCATGATTGTGGATCCCGTCCAAAAAGGAGCAGCCCTGCTGCATGCTGGCTGGCGGGGTACAGTGGGTGCCATCGGGCCCAAGGCCGTTTCTGTCATGAAAGAGACGTTTCACAGTCAGCCCCGGGACCTTGTTGCGGCCATTGGTCCTTCCATTGGTCCCAAGGATTATGAGGTTGATGACAGGGTGCGTAACGCGGCGCCTGGCTATGAAGCGTTCTTTATCCAGACGCGGCCCCATCACTATTTGATGGATCTATGGCACCTTAATGCAGCGATGCTCCAAAAAGCAGGGATCCCAACAAACCAGATTTATCTTGCTGGAGTATCGACCTTTTCCTCTGACCACTATTTTTCCTATCGCCGTGATCATGGCCGGACGGGAAGGCTTGCTGCCATTTTATTTCAACGTGGAAGGTAAAACTCGTAAGGAGATGTTGTGCATGCTTTCGGAAAAACTTGCCTCAGTTCAGAAAAAAATCGATGAGGCCTTGGCTCTTCGCAAGGAAAAGAAGGTGACAGGGGATACGGTGACCATTCTTGCTGTCACTAAGAACCATCCCCCTGAGGTGGTTACGGAGGCCCTTGACGCAGGGCTTACGGAAATTGGGGAAAACCGGGTCCAGGAGGCGATGCATAAGCAGGAAGTCCTGCCGAAAAGAGGTCATTGGCACCTTATTGGTCATCTCCAGACCAATAAGGCTAAACATGCGGTAGAACATTTTGACCTTATTGAATCGGCGGACAGTGCCAAGATCTTGACCCATCTGGATAGGGCGGCCGAACAGGTTGGCAAGGTGCAGGATGTGCTGCTTCAGATCAATGAAGCGGGGGAGAGCCAAAAAAGTGGCTTTCAACCGGCCGATTTCAGGGCCATTGTAAAAACGCTGGATGCTTATCCTCATCTGCGTGTCCGCGGCGTCATGGTCATTGCCCAGGCAACGGACCAGGTGGAAGAAACGCGTCCTGTTTTCCGCGCGGGGTATGAGGATTTCCTTTTCCTCAGGGACGCACTCAAGCATAAAGATGTCAACATCCTTTCCATGGGCATGACCCATGATTATTGGATTGCCGTAGAAGAAGGCGCCAATGAAATCCGTGTGGGTTCCGCTCTTTTTGGTGCCCGCGACTATACCCTCAAATTTTAAGGAGAGAAGATTCCATGAAATTTTTCGATAATATCATGCGTGCCATCGGCCTCAAGGAAGAAGAGGACAACGAATTCGAATTTGACGATGAAAAAAAGGACAATGTCGTGCCTATGTTTGGCACCAAAAGTTATGGCAGCGAAAGTCATCGCGGTTATGAAACAAACCGCTATGAAGAGTCACGTCATACGGGACGGGACAATCTCATTGCCATGCCCCATGCGCAAAAATCCGTGAGCGTTGTCGTCGTGGAACCCATTGGTTTTGACGAGGTCCAGAAAATGGCGGATTACCTGCGTAATAACCAGCCTGTGGTGATCAACTTTGAAAATACGGATAACGATGTGCGCAAACGTATTGTGGATTTTATCAGTGGCACCATCTATGCCCTTGATGGGTCTTTGCGCAAAGTTGGACGCAATATCATGGTCTGCGCACCGCAAAATGTTGAAATCGACGTGGAAAATACGAATTACACAAGTGAAAGCGAGGCTGAACCATGGGAGAGATAAATCCAAAGATTGCTTTTATTGGCTGCGGAGCGATGGGAGAGGCCATCTTAAAGGGTATGCTCCTGGGAAATGTCGCTTCTGAATCCGATATTGCCCTTTCCGTCCCTTCCCAAAAGAGCCAGGACCGGCTGCGCGCGTCCTATCCAAAGGCCGCTGTTTACGGAAAAAATGAAGAGGCTGTACAGGGTGCTGACCTTGTCATCCTTGCTGTAAAACCGCAGATGGCCCATAAGGCTGTCACGGCAGACATGCTGGAGACCCTTCCAAAGGAAGCTGCAATCCTTTCCATCATGGGAAGTTTTGACCTTGCAAAGCTTCACGCTCTTGTGCCGGCCCACGCCGTCATCCGTGCCATGCCCAATACCCCCCTTGCCGTTGGCATGGGGATGACGGCCCTTACCGCCGATGACGCCGTGACCGAAGACATGAAGGCCTTCGCGGGGACCATCTTCAATTCCTGCGGCGAGGCCATTTGGGTTGATGAAAGCGCCATGGAAGCCATTACGGCCATCAGTGGCTGCGGACCGGGTTACTTTTTTGTAGTCATGGATGCCCTCGCTGACGCGGGTGTCATGGCAGGCCTTCCGCGTGCCCTTGCCATCAAGCTTGCCGCTGCCACCATGGCAGGAAGTGGCATGATGGGTCTTAAGACAGGCCTTCACCCCGCCCAGCTGCGCGATCAGGTGACAAGTCCCGGGGGTACGACCATTGCAGGCATCAAGGCCCTTGAAAATCACGGAGTGAGAGGAGCGTTCTATGACGCTGTCGATGCTGTTTTGAAGCGAAGTGCAGCGCTCAAGAAATAACTATGGCAGATCGAGAAAAAATCCTTAGATTCTTTAAAGCCGGCGGAGACGAGGAACTGGCGGGAAAACTTATTGACCTTGCAGACCAGGCCCGCCGCAATCGCCGCTATATGGTCAGTGATTTCATGGATCCCCATGGCATCAATGTGGCCGATATTGTCGCGTCAAACTATACACAGATTACTATGAAGAGCTTCGGGGGCTTTCAAAATGCCGAACGGATGCGTATTGCCTATGTTGTGGACGATTTTTATGGTGAACCGGATTTTTGCATTGCGGCCCTTCTTGTAACCTGGGACAAACGTTATTATGATGTGGGTCACCGCGATGTTCTGGGAGCTTTTACGGGTATGGGCTGCAGCCGGGATATCTTGGGAGACATTGTCTTTACCGACGAGGGAGCCCAGATGGTTGTTGACAAGACCATGGTCCCTTTTATCCTTTCCAACTTGACACAGATCGGGGCGGCCACGGTAGAAGTAAAGGAAATTCCCCTAACGGAGCTCAAGGAAAAGGAGCAGCGTGTCAAGGTCATTTCCGCCACCGTTTCAGCCCTTCGGCTGGATGCTGTCGCGGCAGCTGGCTTTGGCGTTTCCCGTTCCCGCATGGCCGAGGAAATCAAGGGGCAGAATGTGCGCGTCAATTGGCAGGACGCCAAAAATCCTTCCCAGCTTGTCAAGGAAGGGGATGTGATTTCCTTTAGAAGCCGAGGCAGGGCAGAACTTGCTGAAGTGCGCGGTACTACCAAAAAAGGTCGTATGGCCATTACCATGAAGCGGTATCTCTGATTGGGAGGAGGCCCATTATGATTCTACTCATCCGTCACGGTGAAGCAGAGCATCACGTCAAGGCCCTTACTGGTGGCTGGACTGATTCATGCCTTACGGCAGACGGCAAGGTCCAAATGGAGAAACTGGCAGCGGTCCTCAAAAAGGATTTTGCTGGAAGGAAACCACCCCGTTTGGCAGCAAGTGACCTGCAGCGCTGTCAGCTAGGCGCGGCCATCCTTAAAAAGGCGCTTGGTATCAAGGAAATGATCCTTTTTGAGGCCTTGCGTGAAAAAAATAATGGAAAGGCTGCCGGCAAGAGCGTCATTGCCGCAAAGGCTTTTTACCATGCTCCAAAAACGGGACGCGAACTTGATCATCGCAATTATGATGAAGGGGAGACGCGGCGGGAGTTCTATGAGCGGACGATTGATGGGATAAAGGATGTCCTTTCTGGGACGGAAGACCTTATCATCGTCGCCCATAAAGGATCTATCCAAAATATCCTTTTCTACTGGATGGGCTATTCCATTGATGAAGTGGCTTTCAAGAAAGTGTCCTTTGATATCCGTCCGGCGTCGCTTACGATGATTGGTATCAATAAGTGGGATGAACATGCCATCTTCCTTTTGAATGACCTTTCCTATCTGCGAAGTGATGAGAAAATTGGCCTCTTTGATTTTCCAATCAAGCGATAACACGTAAAACAAGGCTCCGTGAAGTAGTTTTACTTCACGGAGCCTTGTTTTTATGGGGAAATTGCAGTCTTCCGAAAGGGCGGGAAGGTCGGGGCCCATCCAACCCGGATTATTTACCGGCCTGAATCGGTTTATTTACGCGGACACGTTCAATGGTTGGGTTCCCGTTCCGGTCTTTCTGAATCGTGTCGATACGGATGTACTTCAGTTCCGGTGAGAAGTCCTTAACTAGACGGCTCAGTTCCGGATCGGTGGAAGCCATGCCGCTTTGGACGATGCGGTAGACGATGGCGGCAAATTCATAGCGGCTCATCATGCGATTGCCCTTGAACTCGCCATCGGGATAGCCTTTGAGGACGCCGTTACCGGCAAGCTTTGTCACATATTCATAGGCCCAATGGTTTTCTGCCACGTCAGGGAAGAGCTCGCTCTTCATGGGATCGATCTTAAAGCCATGGACGGCTTTAAGCTGGGCAATTTCCGCACTTTGTTCAGCAAGCGCCTTGCGCATATCGCGGATTTCCTTTGCCATGGCAACGCGGGAATTGGAGACGTTGTTGTTTTGGCCCAATTTAAAGGTGACGCCAGCATTGACCATGTTTTCACCACCGCCCATGGAGCCGCCGACGCTGAACATGACATCTTCAGTCGGACGATAGAAAGCCCCGAAGGCAACGGCGTGGCTGCCGCGGTAGTTGCCGTAGCCGCCAGCAAAATCCCACTTGTCATCTGGATCGAAGTCGTTGGGGTGGAGAGCGGCAAGGGCGGCCGCATTGGCACCGGCATGGCTGATCCGATTGTCAAGGTTGTTGATGCGGCCATCAACCCGGTTGAATTCCTGCTGGACATCGATGTTCATGCCGCGGAGCTGGCTGACGTTGACCGCATCGGTCGGCGCTGTACCAGGCGCAACGTTGTGGATCTGGTTCTGGTCCATGTCGATGTTGGTCCCGTTTTCGACCTTGAATTCACCGCCTTTGACGGTGAGGTTATTAGTCGTGACAGACTGACTCGTTACGGAGTTCAGGTTCGTCAAATCCGAAGCAAGCTGAACATGGAAGCCAGCAGCTCCGTTATCCGCTGTAAAGCTGCGGACGCCGATGTTGTTGTCAGTAAGCGTGCCCGAAGCTCCGCCCTTTAAGGTGAGCTGGGTATTGAGGACCCGGTCCACTTTGGTGCTGTCATCGCCGATGAAGGAAAGACCATCTTCCATGGTGGCAATGGCATAGGTCGATTCAGCCGTCTCCGTGCCAGATGCTGCGGCGCGCAGGCGAGAAGAGGAATTTGCCGTTCCGGATAGGGCCGCACGATGGATGGTCGCACTGCCGTCCAGGGAGGAAGAAGCTTCCGTAGCTGTGAGTTTGGCCGTTTCCTGTCCCTGATTGTTCTTGAGTGTCAAGGACCCGTCTTGGGTATCACTGCCAAGGACCACATCTTTGTTCAGCTTGACAATCATGGCCTGATGTTCACTGTCTGCAACAACACCAATGTTGCCGTCGGTGAGCTGCTGCTTAAGGCCTTCTTCTGTCGTAACGGAATTGCCTGCAAGATCTTTCGTCTGGCCGACGATGTTGATGTGACCGTCAGATCCTACATTGACTATATTCTTGTCATCTGTAAGATTCGAGTTATCTCCCAAATAGTGATGATCGCGCGTTGCATAGTAGAGCTGGGAACCGTTCACGGCATCGGTACTGTCTTTACCGACAAGACCGGCGGCAACGTTCTGGACGCGGCGATAATTTCCTTCGCTTCCTACCGTAACGACGCCTGTGGCTTCCGAACCCGCAAATGTTGCTGTTTCCCCGCTGCGGGTTGTGTAGTTGGCGTCCTTGCTGTCATAGTTGTATGTCCCCACGCCGGACGTTGTTTCATCGGCTGTCTTTTTGGCGGAACTGCCGGAACCAATGTAGGCGGAATTGCCCACCGTCGCATTGACATCACTTCCCAGGATCTGGATGTTGTTCATATCTGCTTTACGTCCTTGGAGGGGGATGTCGACAGTGTTGTTGTTGCCAACAATATTGATGTTCTCGGTCTTATTGGCTGCGTCATCCACATTGCGCCCCTTGATCGTATTGTCAAACCCGTCAATCGTGATGCCCTTCAGGCTGCCAGCTTCTGCCATCTGAGAGGCCTCTCCCAATACCTTGTTATTGGACCCGCTGATCTGGACATCCGTGATAGTAAACCCTTCGTTTTCCTGGCTGATGGTATTGCCGTTGCCTACCGCGTGAGCGTCCGTAACAGATCCTTTATGTTCGTCTTGGTTATTATAAATGGCTGAAATCTTGTTATTGTTGCCAATGAGTCCCGATTCGTAAATCGGATTAGAGGGACCATCGCCCGTGTTATCCATGGTATTTCCTGTTCCAAAGGCATGATTTCGATCACCTTCTACTGTGTTGTGAGCGCCTACGACGGTAGATGTCGAACCATTGACTTTGGTGCTGGTCCCCACCGCAATCGAGTCGGTTGCGCTGGCGTCCGTCCCGGATTCTTTACCAATGGAAATGGAACCATTGCCGGCAGCAACGGCCTGATCTCCTGCTGCGATGGAGCTGTCCCCGGAAGTCTCGGCATAATAACCAATCGCAATGGAATGATTCCCTTGATTGGAACTTTCATTATTTTCGTTGACCTGGTTGTAGTTGGTCGCTCTCGTCCCAATGGCAATGGAATGATCGGTCTGTGCAATCGATCCCGACCCAATGGATACGGAACGTTCCCCCTTTGCTTCTGTTAAATGGGTACTGTCGCCTGGGTCAGTTGACTTGATGGGCCCTTCGGAGCCGATGGCAATGCTGCCGGCTCCTGTTGATTTTGTGTTATTGCCTATGGCAAGGGCGTCATCAGCCTGAGCCGCAGTCCTCGGCCCAATTGCCATGGCGTTTTTGTTGTCTGGACTCGTTCCGTCATTGCTTTTATTTCCCGTGCTCGTATTTTCATTGGAACTGACAGAAAAATACTTTTTCGACAGGGCTTCAATACTGCTGTTAAGGTTGCTGATCTGTTGATCGACATAGTTTTTGGTGACATCGCCGGAAGAAGTGCCGCCAGATGGAATTTGGGACATCGCCGTTTTTAACTGACGCACGGTCACGGCATCACTGTCAAGAGAGCCGTCTGCTACGTTGGAAATACGGCGCAGATTTTCGCTTGTCCCGACGGAAACATAACTGGAAGGGGCGATTTGCTGCGTTAGATAGCCCGTTCCAGAAACAATGGCTTGGGCATCCGAACCAGACCCAATGGCAACATTTCCGTTTTTGGCAACGGAATTATAGCCAAAGGCAATACTGCCCGTATCATAGGCGTGAGCGTTATCTCCAAAGGCCATTGCATATTGCCCGTTTGAAAGGGCGGCCCGCCCAATGGCTGTGCTGTTACTGTAGGAGGTTGCATTGGCGCCAATGGCGATGGCGTATTGTGTGGTGTCTGTTCCGCTTATTTCAGAAAAATTATTGGCTTTGTAACCAATGGACACATTATAGCCATTTTGCGGATTATCCAGGGTTTGTTCCGTTTTGAATCCCTGACCTGCCTCGGAGCCAATGGATACATTGTAGTTGCTGTGGACATTGGAACCTGCTTTATCACCGATTGCGACATTTGCTGTTCCTACCACATTTTGTCCTGCTGCAACACCAATGGCAATGAGGGAACCATCTACATTGGCCCTTTTTGCATCTGATCCCACGCCAGCGAGATTCCCGATGGAAATATCGCCGCCGCTGGTCGCTACAGCACCATTACCAAAGGCTTGGGCGTTGGGCGCACTGCTGGTTGCACCAAATCCTATGGCAAGAGAGTCTTCGCTGGCCTTGGCATTATTTCCCAAAGCCATACTGTTTTTTTCAGAGAATGCTTTGTAGCCGATAGCAATGGCGTCGGCTTTATCAGCGTTTGCGTTGGACCCAATCACTATGGCGTGAGTCGCATTATTATTCACCTTTGCGTTATAGCCAATCGCAATGGCTTCATTTGTTGTATTTCCATTGAGGTTATCTGCTGCAATGGTGGCACCTGCACCAAGGGCGAGGGAGTAGCTTGCTCCATATACTTTGGCATCGCTGCCGATGGCGAGACTTCCTTTGGAAGCAACCGTTCCGGATCCGTCAATGGGCACGTTCTGAACTTCCGCATTGTGCCCAATGGCGATGGCGTCATTGCCGCGGGCGTTGGACAAGGTCCCAATGGAGATGGAATCAACACCGCCTTGATTGGTTGCCGTGTCAGAGCCAAGGTCTGCTCCCATGTCAGCAGTCGCCCCCGTAATGGCTCCCTGACCGATTGCGATGCCGCGGCTTGCCGTCGATTTTGTCACAGCTCCATCACCCAACGTGATGCTCTGGTTGGCCTTACTGTTGGCATTCGGACCAATGGCAACGGAGTTTCCGCCTTCCGCCTTGGCTTCACCGTCCGTCATGGTCGTTGTCTTTGTTTCAGTCGTTCCATCTTCCTTGGTCATGGTTTCTGTATAGGAAGACGTGGACGATTTCGTCTTGAAATATTTGGTTAGCCCTGACTGCCCCGTGATGGTCCCACTTTCGTCTGTCTTAAATCCCAGGGAATCAGCAAGTTCTTTGATCTTGCTTCGATTTTCATTGATTTTTGAGCGGTTTGTTCCAATCGCAGTGGCATTTTCTGATACTCTGGAGCTAAGCGTATCAAGGTCAGATTGATCGGCCTTTCCCGAAAGGGATGCTTGTGCGGCAGCAATATCGGTTTTATTTTTTGCGATATCGGTTTTGTTTTGATCAATGGCCGCTTTATTGGCAGCGACCTTCTCATTTGTCGCCGTATCAGCCGCTTTTCGTTCTGCTGTCTCTTTATTTAGGTCTGTTTGTTCCGCCTTACCGGAAATTGAGGCCTGCTGCGCTTCGACTGTTCTTGTAACGGCGCGGATCCCAGACTGATTGCTTTCAATGGCTGTTTTGTTGGCCGCAATATTGGTCTTGTTCTGCGCAATGGCGGCACTATTGGCAGCGACTTGTTCTTCCGTCGTTGCTGCATAAGACGGAAGTGGGGCGGCGATGAGACTTGCCCCGATAAGGCACGACAAAACGAGACCGCGTAGGAGGCTGCGCCGTCCCTGACGCTCAGCACGGGTAAATCCACCGCTGATTTCGGAGACGACTTGGACCAATCGTCTTTTCTTGTTGTAAATGACCTTATACGCTCTGTTCATATGAAATTTCCCCCTTTTTTTGATGAAAGGCGCTGTCACATGTGGGCCGCAGAAAGCGGCTTTGGGCCTTACTAGAAAAAATCCCCATAATATATTATTAGAAGCTTATGAAACATTATTATATGTAATTGACATAATTAATGAAACATAAGCTACATAAACTAAGAAAATTAAAAGATATTTAATAATAATAATTTTATGATTTAATTTTATCTCATTTTTAAGTAAAAAGAAAGTCGTTTTGTCTGAATTCATATAATCAATATTATATGAGTGCAAAATAATATAAAGATATAATAAAATTAACAATACATAGTAAGGGTTAAAATGATAAAAGCCTTATATTCTATCATTTTCTCCAGAGGCCTTGACTTCCTGGGGTTAACGGATGAGGTGCGAGTTCCTACGGCACTGCCCAAAAAAGAATTTGCAAAAAGGCTTGACAAGAAAGCCCCAATCCCTTATACTAAACAACGTTGATAAGACATTCCCCGATAGCTCAATGGTAGAGCACTCGACTGTTAATCGAGTTGTTGTAAGTTCGAGTCTTACTCGGGGAGCCAATTAAAGAATAGGCCGGACGGTTGTCCGGCTTTTTTTGGATATGTACTGAAAAAGTTTTGAGGTGTGTATAGGTGGCAGGAATAATCACAATCGATAAAGAAAAATGTACGCGGTGCGGCACGTGCGCAAAGGTCTGCCCGAGTTGTATCCTGGAAATGGATACCGAAGGCCCGGTCTGTATCAATGACCTGTCCTGTATGTCCTGCGGTCACTGCGTCGCTGTGTGCCCCACGGGGGCCCTTGACAATTCCCGCTGCCCGAAGGCTGAGATGAATCCCATCACCCGTCCCATGCTGGACCCGGATACGGCGCTGGAATTTCTCCGTCAACGCCGGAGCATCCGGAATTTTCGCGATGAATTGGTACCGGAAGAAAAGATCCGTCAGCTTCTTGAAGCAGCCCGGTTTGCTCCGACGGCTGCCAATTCCCAGGGCATGTATTACCTTGTTATTCAGGATCGGGACCTGATCAAGAAAATTACGGACTGTGTGGCTGACTGGATGCAGGAACAGATTGACAATAAATCCCCACAAAAGCGGTATTTCATAAAAGTCCTTCATGTGTACCGTGAACGAGGCATTGATATCATCGGACGCAACGCCCGTCAGCTCATCTTTGTTTTGGCTCGCCGCCTTAATGTGACAGGCCCCAGCAACAGTGAGCAGTCCCTTGCTTATGCGGAATTGTACGCACCGACCTTGGGACTTGGCACGACCATCATGGGCTTTATTGAAACCTGCCTTCGGGCCGATTATGCGCCGCTGCGGGAACTGCTCCAGATTCCAACAAAACAAGTGGGGGTTGGCTGCCTGCTCGTAGGCTATCCGCGCTATCGCTATCATAAACTTGTAGATCGTCAGCATCTGAAAGTGGAATTTCGCTGAAAGATGCGCAGCCAAAAGGAGGGATTTTGATGATCCAAGGAAAAACCATCATCAGTGACGAAGTGTTTGTCGATATTGTTCGTGCTGCTGCCCAGGACCTTGGGCATGTGACCCTCTCGTTAAATGAAGGTAGCTCCCTTTTTTCCCTGGCTAAACGGGTTACGGACAAGATGGTTCCCCAAATTTCCGTCCGTAAAAGTGATACCACCGTTGACGAAAACGGGACCGTTACGAAGGGTCATGTCAGTTTTGAACTAAAAGTGGCTGTTGAATATGGATCCAATATCCCCGAAGTCGTGGAAAACCTGCGTCAGGCCATTGTAAAAGAAGTGGCTGCCCTTACCGATTTTTATGTTGATTCTGTTGATGTAGTGGTCGCCCGCTTGGTGAACATCCAGAAAGAAGCGGCCCCCCTTGTAACAGAACAAGAAAAAGCTGCTGTTCCGGAAGCAGAAAAAGAATCCCCTGCAGCACAAGAATAAAAAATGGATCTCCATCTGATTGCATGAGTTCAGATGGAGACTTTTTTATGCATAGACCACTTTGTCCCCTGTCCAATTGGTCTTAGCCTGCTTTTTTAAGGGTGACAGCAGTCTATTTGATGGTCGTTTAGGTTGCCCCATGGCAAGCGCGGGAAATTTCCGTTCAGAATATCTGGAAAAAGAAAAATTCACCGTAATGTTGACTGGGTATAGGGGACTGTCCTTTTCTTTTTTCCCTATCTTTCTGTATAATGAGGATAAGAGATGAATCCATTGCGGCGGACCCCCTCATCGGTGTCCCCCTTATCGATCAAAGGAGACTGACCTATGGAAATCAAGAAAGTGGCACTGATTGGAGCTGGCGCCATTGGAAGTTATCTTATCTGGGGGCTTAGCAGGCTGGCTGACCTATCTTTTACTGTCATCGCGGATGGACAGCGGGGAGAAAGGCTTCGTGAAAAAGGACTTGTCATCAATGGGGAGCCTTTCCGCCCCATGGTACAAGGAGCGGAAGAAACGGGCCCTGTAGACCTTATTTTTGTGACCGTCAAATATGGGGCGCTTTCTGCCATTTTACCGGCCGTAACCGCTCTTACCGATTCGCGTACCATGATCATAAGCCTCATGAATGGGGTGGACAGTGAGGCCGTTTTGGAAGCGGCCGTAGGAAAAGGTCATATTGTCCCGGCTCTTCTTCGTATTGCTTCCCATCGGGAGCGAGGAAAAGAGGGAATCGATCAAGTGACTTTCAAGGAACCTCAAGGTATCCGGGGACTTTACTATGGAAAACCTGCGCCCCTGTCACAACGGGATGAGGTACAGCTTGAAGCCCTGAAGGCCTTTTTCGCACGGACTCCGCTCTTGACCCATATGAGCCGCACCATCGAAAGTGATATTTGGGCCAAGTTCCTCTTCAATATTGGCCAAAATATCCCTCAAGCGATTGTAGGCTGCGGAACCGGGGCCTATGCTGATTCCGAACACGTGCGTTTTTTGAAGGAACGGCTTGAAGAAGAGGTTGTCCTCGTGGCAAAAGCCAAGGGAATCAGTCTTCATACGGCTATCCTGGAACCGGGGAAAAATGGCAAGGGTGCGGGCTATACCAAGAGCGAGAGCCCTGCCGTGCGCCATTCTACGCTGCAGGATCTGGATCACCACCGCCATACAGAAATTGATATGCTGTGCGGCCGTATGGTGGAAATGGGAGAAGCCCTTGGCATCCCCACGCCCTATAATGCTTTTGCCTACCATGTAATCAAGGCGCTGGAAGAAAAAAATGACGGTTTATTTGATTATGAATAGGGGGAAGGGAGACGCGTGTCATGGGACTTTTTGTTAGAGAAAAACTCATCTATAAGGAACGTGGCAAAAAAGAGGAATGGAAAAGAGCCCAAGCCCTTCTTAAAGAGGCGGGCCTGAAGCTTTCCGTAACGGAGCTTCCCGGTGAGGCCCCCATCTGCGGCTGCGGAGCCAAGCTTGATATCCGGGATTTTGGTCCCCAAGGCAAGATCGACCGCAATTTCTACTATATCGATGTGCCTGAAAAAGACTATGAAAAGGCAAGGACCCTGCTGATGGAGGCAGGGTTTTCCGCACAATAATCCTCTTTTTACAGAAAAACTTCGATGCTGTTGTATCAAAACATACAAAAAGAGAGAAAAAATAAGAAATTATACTACGGAAATAGGAATTTCTTGACAATTGTTCGTCAAAAATGTAAACTCATACCCGTTAACAACCCTTCATCGAGAGCAGCAGAGGGATTTGGCCCTATGAAGCTGCGGCAACCCCCGAATGGGAAGGTGCTAATTCCAACAGGCCATGCGGCTTGGCAGATGAGCGTTCAAACGAAGGTCAGCGTCATCTGTATAGATGGCGCTTTTTTACTGCTTGTCGATGGAGAGGAAAAAAGGAGAGATGCACAATGAACCTCAAAAAACTGACGGCAGGGACTCTGGCGGTCTTTGCAGCGGCTGCACTCCTAGCTGGGTGCGGCGGCGAAAAGAAGACGGAAAAGGCGCCGGAAGAAAAGAAAAAGATCGTTGTAGGCATTACGCCGGGTTACTCGGAAGAAATCATGGAGTTTGTCAAGGACGAAGCCAAAAAACAGGGCCTTGATGTGGAGCTGAAGGTCTTTTCTGATTATGTAACACCGGACCAGGCACTTGCCCAAAAGGAAATCGACCTGAACTCTTTTCAGCATGGTCCTTTCCTTGATGCCTTCAACAAGAAAAACGGCACGAAGCTGGTCTCCATTGGCAAGACCTACTTGGCTCCTTTGAAACTATATTCGACCAAGATCAAGGATATCAAGGAACTGAAAGATGGCGATAAGATTGCGATTCCAAATGACCCTTCAAATGGCGGCCGTGCCATCCTGATGCTGAGCAAGCTTGGCCTTATCAAAGTCAAAGACGGCGTCAAGGCCTCCGATCTGACGGTCAACGACATTACGGACAATCCGAAACACCTGCAGATCCTTGAACTGGAAGCGGCCCAGCTGCCGCGCAGCCTGGATGATACGGCAGCGTCTGTCATCAATGCCGGCTACGCCAATTCAGCCAAACTTGACCCGAACCTTGCTATTGCCAAGGAAGACAATACGAGTCCTTATGTCAATATCATTGCTGCCCGTGAAGAAGATAAGGATAATCCCACCTATGTGAAATTTGTCAAGATCTTCCAAACAGATGCCGTTAAGAACTATATCAACGAAAAAGCCAAAGGAGCCCTTGTTCCTGCGTGGTAATCATTGAAAGGAGCTGCCAAGATGACCGTACCAACAAAAGAAATCCTTGCCGACCATCTTTCCCAAATGATCCAAATGAAGACGGTCTCAAATTCCGACGTTAACAAAGTCGATTGGTCTGAATTTGAAAAACTCCACAAGCTCTTTGAAACGCTTTATCCCCATGTCTATGAAGTGATGGAAGTGGACCGCGTGGGCCGGGCTGGTCTCCAGTTTCATTATCATCCCAAGGAGACCGCAAAAAAGCCGCTTCTTCTCATGAGCCATCAGGATGTGGTGGAGATTGGGGACCGCAGCCAATGGAGTCATGATCCGTTTTCAGGTCTTCTCCTTGATGGCTCGGTCTATGGCCGGGGCACGACGGACTGCAAACATTTGGTCCTTAGTGAATTGGAAGCCTTGGAATCCCTTTTTGCCGAAGGCTTCCGGCCTGATTACGACCTCTACCTGTCTTTGGGCTACAGTGAGGAAGTGTATCTTGAAAATGATGTGGACGGAGCCCAGCGCCTCGTGGACCATTTAGCGGAAAAGGGTGTCCATATTGGTACCATCCTTGATGAAGGGGGCGGACTTTTCCCGGAAGCTGGCGGCCGTCTTGCCGCTCATATCGGTCTTGGCGAAAAAGCGGCCGTCAACTACGAAATCTACTGTGACCGCAAGGGCGGGCATTCGAGCAAGCCAGGCAATGGCACGGCCCTGGGCGCTGTCGCAAAGGCGGTGGTTGCCATTGAAGCCCATCCGTTTCCCTATCGCTTGACGCCGCTTGTAGAAGCACAGCTCGCAGCGACGGCTCCCTTAAAGGAAGAACCGGTACGCAGCATTTACGCTGATCCGAAAGGGCATTTTGAAGCCCTCTGTACTCTTGCGCAGGAAGATCCTGCCCTTGATGCCATGCTTCATACGACGGTAGCGTTTACCATGGCCCAGGCAAGTACCCAGCCTAATGTACTGCCCAGTCATGCCGCTGTGGGACTTAGTGTCCGCATCCTGCAGGGCGATACAGTGGAATCGGTCGAAAGACGTCTCCAAGGGTTCCTGCCGGAAGGCGTCAAGATCCGCCATATTTCTGGCAAGGATCCTGTACCTGCCTCGACGCCTGACAGCGATTCCTATCGTCTTCTTACAAAGATCCTTCATGCCGTCTATGGCAATGAACTCCTTGCCATTCCATTTCTCATGCTGGGAGCTACGGATACGCGCTACTATAAGCCTATAACCGATACGGTCCTTTTATTTACGGGCCATGTCCATGATAATCGGTGGGGTGCTGCCCATCAGGTCAATGAACACATTCCTGTGGACGCCCTGCCGGCGAGCGTGGAATTCTTCCGTTCCTTCCTGCTGGCCTATTGATGTAATACAAAAAGGGACTGAGAAAAATGCAATCTTCATTTTTCTCAGTCCCTTTTTTAGTTGCTGATTGGAAGGAAAGCGTCCCTATGGGATGCTTTCCTTGGTTCCCCCGTAAAAGTTATTGTGCCCGTCTTTCCCGTTCCTTTTTGGCAAGGTAGGGGAGGATGACGCCAATGCCAAAAAGTACAAGGGGAGTCAAGATGTTCAGGGTAAATTGGAAGGTCCAGGCCGGAGAATAGGCTGCCACGCCGCGAGGGAACATGCCCATGAAGCAGGCATAGGCCGTAAAGAAGAAGCACCAAGCGCCGGCCATTTTTCCAAGGGCTGCGCTTTTGACAAAATGATAGTCAGATTGGAAGCGATCCTGATTTTTTTTGAGCATCATATAAGCATAAAAGACCCAGAGGTAACGCAGGGGCATGCATACGGCATTTAGACGCATGAGCCAGTTGTAGAGACTTGTCATATCGCCAATACCGAGGGCGGGCACGATGATGAGGATGCCCACAAGCAGCGCAGTCAGTTGATAGCCTGTAACAGGAACTCCACGGCTGTTGATTTTGCGGAAGCGTTCAGGAACGAACTTTTCATCAACGTCAGCAAGGAGGATCTTGATGGGCGCGTCGATGGAAACGGCTAAGGTTGAAGCTTGTCCAATGAGGGTGCAGAGAGCAAAAATAACGACAAAGGTTTGACCGACGCCGTAGTATTCGCCAAGTTTTGCAAAGCAGTAATAGGAACCATTCATCATGAGGTCCTTGGGAACATTCTGGGGGTCAAACATGAGCCCCATGGCAAAGGTGCCCAAAATAGCCGTGACACAGACCATGATGGTCATGAAAATCATGGAACGAGGATATTCACGGCTTGGGTTCTTGAGGTTATTGATGTAAGGGGAAAGACGCTCGCAGCCGCCAACAGCAAAGACGAGGATGGCAAGGGTTGTCATATAGTCAAAGTCGAAGGTGGGCATGAGGGTTTCCATATCAAGGCGATAGGTAAAGGTCTTGGCTTCTGTAATATAGGGAGCCGCGAGGGCCAGAAGGATGTAAAGAAAGGACATGATGACCTTTGTGGACCCTGCCAGGGCGCCAATGTGCTTCAAGGAGCGGATGCCCCGAGAGGCATACCATAAAAAGAAGAAAAAGAGGATGAGAGCAATGGATTGAAGCACCAAGGGCGACATCATTTTTGTCAGCGATCCATTGCGAAAAATGGCCCAGCCCAAGGCAACGAGCATACTTTGTGGTTTTTGTGCTAAGTAGGGCATGTGGCAGATCCAGTAGGTCCAGCCAGCAAAATAAGCCAATTTAGCGCTCGACGTGGACCGAATCCAAGAAGAGACGCCGCCTTGGCTGTCTTTGAAGGTAGACCCCATTTCACCGACCATGAGTGTGTAGGGAATGAAGTAGATGGTGAACATGATGATCCAACTGACGACGGCCTTGAGTCCCTGATTGGCGTAGCCATTGACGATGTTGCCAAAGCCCCAGACTGAGGAAAAGGTCATGAGACCTAGGGCTTGCCAGGTAAGGATTTTGTTCTTGCTGGATGTGGGTTGATTCATTGCGAATACCTCCTAGTGGAATGAGAGTAGAAATGGGGGAACCATATGAAATTACACTCATCTTAACAGAAAATTTTGCAAATTGCTACAAGAAAAGTCAATTCGTGATGATGGGGGTCCTCTAACGAAGATAGGTCCAGCGGCTTCTTAAATAAAGTCGGGAACTGAGTAATTCTAATGCAGAAAGACGGTTCTGCGCTGCGTAAATCACTAAACCCTATTGAGGAAACTCCGTAAATCAAGTACACTGTAACAAGAGACATTGTGCCAGAAATCAATGCAAGAACCAAGGAGGAAATTTCCCATGAAACAAACCATCAAATCCCTACTTTCTTTCATCAAGACCAGCCCGTCTCCCTATCATACGGTCCTTTCCAGCAAGGCTATTCTTGAAAAATCAGGCTTTACGGAACTTAAGGAAGAAAAGGATTGGAAGCTGAAACCCAATGGCAAATATTTTGTCACCGTTTTTGATTCCTGTCTCCTTGCGTTCAGAACAGGGAAAAAAGGAACGCGGGGCCTAAAGCTTGCGGCGGCCCATACGGATTTTCCCTCTTTTCGTCTGAAACCTGCCCCCGAAGTACGGACCCATGGGTATGGCACGCTCAATATTGAAGGCTATGGCGGTATGATTGTGAGCACCTGGATGGATCGGCCCCTTTCCCTTGCCGGTAAGATCGTGACACGGACAGAAGATCCCTTCCAGCCAAAGACCCATTTTGTTGATTTTGGACGGCCCCTTCTTACCATGGCCAGTCTTGCCATCCACATGAATCGGGAAGTGAATGATGGTTATAAATGGAATAAGCAAAAGGATATCCTACCCCTTGCAGCCCTTATCGGGGAAGACGAAAAAGAGAGCGCGTTCTTTGAAAAGTTCCTTGCAAAAGAGCTCGGATGCTGTGAAAAGGATATTCTTTCCTTTGATCTTTCGGCTTACCCGACAGAAGATGGCTGTACCTTTGGGTTACATGATGATTTTGTGTCATCTCCGCGTCTGGATAACCTCACAAGCTGCAAGGCATGCCTCGAAGGCATTGTAAATGGCAAAGCAGAAGAGGGTGTCGCCCTCATCGGTCTTTTTGACAACGAAGAGGTAGGGAGCACGACTAAGCAGGGGGCCAATTCCCTTGTCCTTCATAATACCCTGCACCGTATCTATAAAACTCTTGACCTTACGGAAGAGGCTCTTTTTGAGGATATGGCAAAGGGGTTTATGCTGAGCATTGATGTGGCCCACGCTTTCCATCCTAATTATGTTGATAAATGTGATATCACAAATCGGCCCGTCCTTGGCAGGGGATTGGCTCTCAAACAGGCATGCAGTCAGTCCTATGCAGGTGATGCGGAGGCGGTTGCCGTGATTAAGGGACTTTGTGATAGAAAAAATATTCCTTACCAACTTTATGTCAACCGCAGTGATATCAAAGGCGGCAGCACCCTTGGTTCCATGGCTTCTGCCATTACACCGATCCGCACCATGGACCTTGGCGTGGCGCTCCTTGCCATGCATTCGGCCCGTGAAACAATGGGTGCCAGCGATCAGAAGGCATTGGAAGATTTAGTCACGGAATTTTTTGCATAAGAAAGGAGGGCGGCGGTCATGGTCATTTGGATCATCGATGAGGAATGGAATGCGTACGATGTGGAGATATCCCTTCTTACAAAAGCCTTTCCCGGCGTTATGTTCCGCCGCTCTTGCTATGATTTTTGGCATGACCTTGAGGAATTTGGCAGCACAGTGGATGGGCTCCTTGCTCAGGTAAACGTACCCCTTGGTGACGAGGTCTTTAGCAAGATGCCCCGCCTTAAAGCCATTTCCCTCTATGGAACGGGCTATGAAGCCGTGGACCTTGACGCTGCCCAAAAGCGAGGTATTGGCGTGCGCAATGTGACCGCTTACTCATCTGAGGATATTGCAGAATATGTCATCATGGGCACGCTTTTTCTTGTGCGCCGCCTGCCTTTGTTCCTCAAGCACAATGAAAAGTCCCCGTGGGGCGTGCGCGCCATTCCCGCCCTACCGCACCGCCTTTCAGGTCTTACCCTCGCCATTGCGGGATATGGTCATATTGGGCGCAGGACAGCCCTAAAGGCCAAAGCCATGGGCATGACCGTCCTAGCCTATAATCGCAGCGATAAAAGTAAACAGATGCAGGAAGACGGCGTCATTCCCGTGACCTTGGAAGAGGCCTTTATTAACGGTGACCTTGTGAGCCTTCATCTGGCGGCGTCACCGGATACCCGGCATATTGTCGATGCGCGCGTCCTGTCCCTTATGAAAAAAGGCAGTTATCTCATCAATACAAGCCGGGGGAGTCTTCTGGATGAAAAGGCCCTTGCCGGGGCTGTAAAGAAAGGAACGATTGCAGGCGCGCTCCTTGATGTGGTGGAAAACGAACCTTTTACTGCCGAAAGTCCCCTTTATGGTGTGCCTCAGATTATCGTAACGCCCCATATTTCCTATGCAACGGAAGAATCCTTCGTAAAGCTCAAACAGGAGGCGGCAGAAAACCTTGTGGCATTGATGAAAGGGGATCGGAGGGGAAGGCTAACGATGTAAAAAAGGAGACCGGGATGAAACGAATGATTATGGCCCTGATTTTTTTGAGCCTCCTCGTGAGCACCTTTGTGGCAGGATGCGGCATTGATCAGCGCAAACGGGACGGTAGGACTGGCGCGTCGCCTGTGAAAGTCGTACCGCTGCCATACGAGGAAGGGCCTTTCCCTGCTTTTTGAAAAAAATAAAAAAGTTTGTTGACACATTAGGCGTTTTACTGTATACTAAACAAGTCAGTTGCGAAAGACACTGATACGGCCCAGTAGTTCAGTTGGTTAGAATGCCGCCCTGTCACGGCGGAGATCGTCGGTTCGAGTCCGTCCTGGGTCGCCAATGCCTCGGTAGCTCAGTTGGTAGAGCAAGGGACTGAAAATCCCTGTGTCCGCAGTTCGATTCTGCGCTGAGGCACCACTTTTTATGCGGAAGTAGCTCAGTGGTAGAGCATCACCTTGCCAAGGTGGGGGTCGCGAGTTCGAATCTCGTTTTCCGCTCCAAATTGTTGGCGACATAGCCAAGCGGTAAGGCAGAGGTCTGCAAAACCTTTATCCCCAGTTCGATTCTGGGTGTCGCCTCCAATTTTTTTAATGGATGTTCAAATCTGCCGAGGTGGCGGAACTGGCAGACGCAAGGGACTTAAAATCCCTCGGAGAGTAATCTCCGTACCGGTTCGATTCCGGTCCCCGGCACCATTTTTTATACGGAATATTGAGTCATCGCTTGGGCGATGTCTTTTTTTATGCCCAAAATTGGGTTCTTTGTCAAATTTTGGGGTGCTAAAGTGTCTATGCACTCCTGGAGA
>NZ_QTNG01000017.1:0-22274 GCF_003603525.1 Acidaminococcus sp. AM33-14BH
GGACACGCATCTGGACGGTCACTTTAGCGCCCCAAAATAAATTATAGAACCACAAAAAAGCCACCCTTAAGGCGGCAGGAAAAGAAGCCCCCTCCTTTATTTTGAAGGAGGGGGCTTTATTACAACAAAAAATCCATGTGACTGAAGCCACATGGATCTGAGTCCAAATTGGTGGAGACAAGGAGGATCGAACTCCTGACCTCTTGCATGCCATGCAAGCGCTCTCCCAGCTGAGCTATGCCCCCAAAAGACTTGTTCATTATAGCTCAAGTATACCGCTGTTGTCAATATATTATTTTGGGAGATGGAAGATATAAAGGCGCGGCGCCAAAGCGTCCCGACCGGAGGGGGCAGATTGCCGCTATGCGGCAATTGTGTTGTCGGAGTTGCGTTTCTTGTCGTTCTAAGGCGATTCTAAGGCGATACAAAGGCAGTTCTAAGTCAAAAGACCGTGAGGCACCGCCCCAAACCGCCCTACGGGAGGGAGTGGAACTTAATTCGCCCTCAAACATGTTTCTCGGACTTCCGCTTCGCTCCAAAAGCGTCCTTCGAAACTCCGGGCGAATCTGCTTCGCTACCGCTCATGATGAGACGTCGCTCCGCTCCTCATCCACCACCATAAAGGAGGTCATGTTATGACCTCACTTGATGGTCCCCCGCCTTGGTAAGGCGGAACGGCTTTCGCCGTCTCTAAGGCAAAAACCCCACGGGAAAGACTCGACCAAAAGATTCCAATGGGAGAAGGTTTAGCGACGCCCTCACGGTCTTTTAGCCTGCCGCCTCTGGTAGCCTTGGCCAAGCGCAGCGCCTTAGCCAAGGAAGGACCTGTTTTCATAGGCCTTCCGCCTCAGCCAGCAGCCGAAGGCTGCCTTAGCCCCACAGCACCACAGCATCCTTTCCCCTCTCTCGCTCGACAGCCGCGGCTTTGCCGTAAGACAGCCATTCAGGGCGGGGCCCTGAATGAGACAGCTTGACAGCCAAAAAGACCACGCTGCAAGAGCGTGGTCTTTTCTTCACTTTCATTTCTTTAAACTTGTCCACCCATCTTCCTGCACGACTTTGCCTTCTTTCATAAGGCGGCCCAAGGCGCGCTTAAAGGCGGATTTAGAGATATCAAAGACGCTTTTGATGATGGCCGGCGGCGTATCATCGGAATAAGGCATGGTGCCATTGCGCTTTTCGAGAAAGAAGAGAATCTTATCCGCATCGTCCAGCATGGCTTCTTCTTTGACAAGGCGCAGGGACATATCGATGTGTCCATCTGCACGAACGTAGGTGACGCGTCCTGTGACACGCTGACCAAAGTCAAGGCGTCCACCAGGGACTTCACTGCGATGGATAAAAGCGATATAGCGTTCTTTTGTAAAAAGGAAAAAGCCATCCTTAAGGATATTGTAGACGGTCCCTGTAAGCGCATCCCCCACTTTGACGCCTTCTGCCGGACGGCTGGCCCGTTCCATATCTTCTTCGACACGCATGGTCACGGCCTGACGGCCTGACTTATCACGGTAGAGTTTCACCCAGATATGCTGATTGGGGGAAACATGGCCCCGCATTTCGCTATAGGGCAAAAAGACGCCGCGTTCAGCGCCGATATCGACAAATCCGCCCATCCTGTTCACGGAGATCACGTTGACGTATCCCAGCTGCCCTTCCCGCATCTTGGGAAGCTTCATGCTCGCCGTGATCCGGTTCTTGGCATCGAGGTAGAGCTGGACCTTGACCTTATCGCCAACGGAAACAGGCGATGTCATCTGGTGCTTATGAAGGAGAATATCATCACTGGTATTCCCCGTTCCAGCATCAAGAAAAACGCCCTGGTCATTCATGCGCACGGCCGTAAGTTCCACGACATCGCCAACGCGGTGACTGCCAATGGTCTTGACGCTGGCCGGTTCTTTTTTCGGGCTCATGCTTCTCCTTCCGTTTCCACATAGGCTTCAGACGGGGCATCGGCCCAGAGCTGTTCCAGGTTATAAAAGTCACGTTCCGTTTCCCGGAAGATATGGGCCACACAGTCGCCGTAATCCATAAGGATCCAGTTGCCTTCGGTGTAGCCTTCTTTGTGGGAGGGCAGGATGCCGCGTGTTTCGGCCAGTTTATCTTCGATGCTGTCTGCGATGGCTCGGACCTGAGTCGCGCTCTGGGCAGAACAGATCATGAAGTAGTCCGTCACAGGGGACAGGCCAACCATATTGAGAAGCAGGATGTCTTTTGCTTTTTTGTCAGCAGCGGCGGCGGCAATGGCGTTTGCGAGTTCTTTTGGATTCATGGATGGAACCTCCTTAAATTTCTGTAATCCTTTTATGGGGAATCCCCAGTTTATCGAGGGTGTGCGAAACCTGGGACGGCGTCGTAACCCAGTAACTGATGTCATCGATGGTCTTGAAATCACCATCGAGCATTTCACTTTTGATGGAGTTTTCGCCAAAGATGCGGAAGCAGTTGGCGGCACGGATCATGGTCATCAGGTTCATGTCCGTATCGACGTAGTCAAGGCCGGTGTTGATGATCATGGGAAGCTTCAGCATATTCGTGAAGGTAAAGAACTGTCCAGCCAGGGCTTTCATAAATTTCTGCTGACGCTCCACACGGCCAATATCGCCCAATTCATCGTGACGGAAGCGGACATACTGACCTGCCTTTTCACCATCCAGGTGCTGGTAGCCTTTTTTGAGGTGGATCTTGAGGTTGGCGTAAGGATCTTCATAATCCATGTTGTTATCAACGTATAGGTCCACACCGCCCAGCATATCGATGACTTTAATGAAGCCCTGCCAATCAACGACCATGTAGTAGTTGATGGGAATCTGGAGGAGCTGTTCCACCGTGCGCACGGCCCGTTTGGTACCGCCATAGGCGTATGCGGCATTGATCTTGTCATGACCCCGCCGGCCGGGAATGGTGACCCGTGTATCACGCGGCAGTCCGACGATGGCAATCTGTTTTTTCTCTGGGTCAAAGCTGACGACCATCATGGAGTCTGTCCGCTTCGGTGCATCGGGGTTATTCATATCCTCGCTGTCCCCGTCATCTTTCCCGAGGAGCAGGACGTTGATGCGGCTTGAAAGGGGTTCTTCTGTGAGGAGTTGGTTCTCTTTCTGTTTAGGCACGGGATCATCGGCACTGAAAAATCGGTCATAAAGGCCCATGCCAGCCATGAAGCCGCCGCACAAGATCCCGATCAAAAGGATGAGGAGAAGAAAAACACGTCCCTTGCGGAGCCGCTTTTTCTTTTTCTTCACGCCTGATTGTTCCATATCACTCATGGGTTGCGATTACTCCTTCTTATTGTGTTTGGCCGCAAGGACCAGTTCGTTATAGCCGTCCAGACAATCCGGATGGATCAACAGATGCTGGTGCATCAGGTATTCCATCGTATTGGCATAGGCGGCAATCATGGCCTCATCAAGATCCTTCATCGTAAGGCGCCGCATTTCGTCCACGGTAGGAAAGTCACGATGCGGTTCCGTAAGGTCTGCCAGATAAATGATTTTTTCAAGGGCCGTCATATGGGCTTTGCCCGTTGTATGATAACGCATAGCAGACAGGACTTCCTCATCGGTAACGCCATAGTCCCTCTTTGCGACAAGGGGCCCCAAGATGGCATGGATAAGGATGGGCTGCGCCTTTTCGATATCCGTGAGCGGGACGCCCAGCTTTTTTGATACCTCCACAAAATCCTTGGTCGGATACTTGCGGGCACAGTCGTGGAGCAGGCCGGCAAGGGCGGCTTTATCTTCGTCGACCCCGTAATGACGGGCAAGCGCAACGGCAGTTTCACTGACGGCCACGCTATGCTCAAAGCGCTTTGGCTGAAGGCTTTGGCGAAGCTGTTCTTTCATTTGGGAAAAATCCATGATTGGTTAGCTCCTTACTTGAATTGAAATCGGCTCGCAAGTCGCGCCGATGAAATCTGGGCTAAGGCCGCCGGAGGCGGCAGGCTAAGGGAATGCAGGCATTCCTGGCTAAGGATCTGCTTTTGCAGCTTGGTGAAGGCTGCCTGCGGCAGCTGGCGAAAAGACCAGAAGGGCGGCGCCTTATGATCGGGTTCACATTTCTTGTCGAAACGAAGGCGATGTGAGGTCGATTCAAAGACAAAAGTGCAGGAGGCCAGCCCCAAACCCGGGCCTCCTCATCCACCACCAAAAGGGCTCGCTCTCTGCTGTTTCACATGAGAAGACCGGCCTTTCCGGCAGAGGATACTCCAACTGCTCCTATTGTCGCTGCCCTATGAGTAAGCTTTCTGCACGAATTTTTCAGCATAAGGGGTAACAAAAAATTCGGCGACTCACTTAACCGCCCTGTCACGATCTCTCGCTTCGCTTTTTCCAAGGCACAGGGAAGTTCGCGAATCGATCGGCGATACGCTTACCGCCCTGACGAGGCGGATCGATGCTGCGCATCGAGCGCTGAGGCAAAAGACTCTAAGATGTGGAACCAGACTTTTCGCTCCCTCATTTTTCTTAAGGATGAGATGAGCAGCAATCATCTGATCACTCCCGTTCTTTTATCTTCGGGTTTTACCTTAGAAACGGCGAACCCTGTTCCGCCTTACCAAGGCGGGGAACCAAAAGCCACTTGATGCTGCGTTGCAATAGACAAGTCCTTTTGGTGGTGGATAAGGCGCGCAGCGATGTCTCATCTTGAGCGGAAGCAAAGCAGATTTGCCCGGGTTCCGAGGCTGCTTTGATGCAATCGCAGAAGGCAAAAAAACATGTTTGAGGGCAAATATAATTCAGCGCCCTGTCCGAAGGACACAATGAGTCACCGGCTTCTGGCGCCTTTCATTTCCACACGAGGCTGCCCGATTTTTGGGCCGACCCTTTCACCCAACAAAAAAGAGAGCCCCCCTACCGACGGTAGAGGTCTCTCTGTCTCATGTAGTCCACTACAGTCCGAGGAACAAGTCCATCAATGGATTCACCGCGGGAAAGGCGCTGCCGGATCATGGTGGAAGAAATATCCGGGGCTTTGGCGTCGATCCACACGAGGCGGGTGAGTCCTTTTTGGGCCAGTCGTTTTGTCACATCTTCATGACGCTCCCTGTACCCAACCCGTCCAATGGCAAGGAAGGTGCAGTAGCGCATCGTTTCTTCGATGCGGCACCACGTATCAAGGGCTTCGGCTGAATCCCCACCAATGATGAAGTACAGGTCATAAAAGCGATGCCACCGACGATGGAGGATCCGCATGGTATCGACTGTATAGGAAGGGCCCTTGCGGACCAGCTCCATATCGGACACCAAAAAACGTGGCTCGTCCATCGTCGCAAGAAGGGTCATGGCCATGCGGTCCCCGGCCGGCGCCCATCCGGCCGCTTTATGGGGCGGCAAATAGTCGGGAATGAAAAGGACCCGATCAAGGGCCATGGCATCCATAGCGGCACGGGCAATCGCAAGATGACCATTATGGATGGGGTCAAAGGTCCCGCCCATGATGCCTAAACGCTGTCGGCGCATATGGAAATCCTCCTTCAGAATGGTTCTTACATTATATCAGGTACGATGCCAAAGCTCAATCAAATTGTCATGCGGAAAAGGTGATTTTTATGTGGCATAATGCCGATTTTACAAGAAAAGGAAAGAGGCCTTCTACGAAACAAAATGAAAAAAGCATAGCCTGTTGCCTTCCATCGTCAGCAGCGGCTTTTTCGAGCGTCGTGTTTTCTTTCACGAAAAACCTCCCTCCCATCCGATTGAGTTTCATCCCATGAGCATAACAAAAGCGCAACGCAAATAAAATGAATTTCTTTTCATTACATTTGCGTTTTATTTTCAAAGTAGTAACATATTTTTCGTTGCAAACAGATTCCATAAGGAAATCGTTTTTCAGATATTTGATGAATAAACGCCGTGAAAGAAGTCTCCTTCCTTCACGGCGTTTCCTTTATTTCGGCAGCTGGCGCTGTCTTTTTTTGTAGTAGACGATGGTGAGCCCTGCCGTTTTGGCAATCTTTTGAGCCACATCAAAGTGCATGCCCACGGCTTTTGCCGCATGGGCGTCGCTGCCCAAGGTCACGTACTTGCCGCCCAGTTCGGCATAGCGCGTATAAAGTTCCGTCAGGGACTCCACCGCACCGGGCACGGCAAGGCGACGCGTATTGATTTCAATGCTCTTATCGAGGCGAATGAGGTGCTTCATGACTTCGTCCCACAGATCGGCATGCTCGCTGTAATGGAGGTTCTTGTCTTCATAGGGCCAGTAGCGGCAGATATAGTCGATGTGACCATAGGTGTCAAAGTTCGGGTCCTGTTCGAGGCATTTGAGGGAATCCTCAAGATAGTACCCCACAGCCTGATCCTTGGCAACGCCGTCGTAAGTCGTCCGTTCATACATATCAAGGCCGCGATAACAGTGCATGGAGCCAACGATTTCGTCAAAGGGATGGCTTTTTGCAACCATCCGGTCCTCCTCGATGGTATGGGGCTGGAGCCCCATTTCAATGCCAAGGAGCACGGTATCGCTCCGATAGGGTGCGTTTTTTTTGAAATAATCGTTGATGTCAAAAAGAAAGCTTTCCGGGTTCGTCGGATAGTCCCGGTCCCAGTGTTCCGTCAGGATCATGCCAAGACCAGCGGCTTTGGCCGCTTCCATGGCATCCTTGATGGTCATTTCGGCATCGCAGGAATAATCGGCATGCATATGGGTATCAAACAGCATGGCCCTCACCCCTTTTTTACACGTTGAAGCGGAATTCGACGACGTCGCCGTCCTGCATGATGTAGTCCTTGCCTTCCAGTCTCACAAGGCCCTTTTCACGGGCAGCCTGTTTGCTGCCACAGGCAACGAGGTCATCGTAGGAAACAATTTCAGCACGGATGAAGCCTTTTTCAAAGTCCGAATGGATCTTGCCAGCTGCCTGAGGTGCCGTAGATCCTTTGACGATGGTCCAGGCACGAGATTCCATTTCCCCTGCCGTGAGGAAGGTCTGGAGACCTAGGAGGGAGAACCCAGCTTTGATGAGGCGATCAAGACCCGCTTCGGTGAGGCCTTCCATTTCAAGGTACTCCTTGGCTTCGTCTGCCGGCAGGGAAGCAATGTCCTCTTCGACCTTGGCAGAAATGGTGATGACCTGGGCCCCTTCTTTTTCGGCATATTCCGTTAGCGCCTTCACATGGGGGTTTCCGGACGCGTCGGCGGCCTCTTCTTCGGAAACGTTAGCTACGTACAGAATTGGTTTCAAGGTGAGGAGATCGAGTTCACGGATCATCTCCTTTTCATCCTTTGTCATTTCCACCTGACGGGCCGGCTTGGCATCGCCGAGGGCCTCGACGAGACGGGTCAGAAGGGCATTTTTCGCAGGCGCCGTCTTGTCACCGCTCTTTAAGAGCTTCTGGACCTTGAGCTGCTGCTTTTCCACCGATTCGAGGTCAGCCAGGCACAGTTCCGTATTGATGATTTCAATATCGCGGATAGGGTCAATGGAGCCTTCGACGTGGGTGATGTTGCCGTCTTCAAAGCAGCGCACCACTTCGGCAATGGCGTCGGTCTGGCGGATATGGCTGAGGAATTTGTTGCCCAAGCCTTCACCTTTGGAGGCGCCCTTCACAAGGCCTGCAATATCGACAAACTTCATGCCCGCCGGAACAATGCGTTTGGAATGGTATAGGTCGCTCAGGACCTGGAGCCGTGGATCGGGGACATCGACGATGCCGACGTTGGGCTCTATGGTGCAGAATGGATAGTTGGCCGCTTCCGCCCCAGCTTTCGTAATGGCGTTGAAGAGGGTGCTCTTGCCTACATTCGGCAGGCCGACAATACCCATTTCGAGGTTGGTTGAACTCATGGATGATCTCTCCTTGTCTAGTTAAGTTGACACATCATTATATCACAGCAAGGGGATTTTTTCAGCAGGGGCGAAGAGAATCGGGGAGTCGAAAGAAAGGGTCCGAGGCCCGTTTCTTTTCAATTCCATTTCTTTACAAGTTTGCCTGCCACCACACCTACCGTTCCAGCTGCTGATAGCTTGTACAGTAAGCCAAGCCTCCATTGATTTCATAGGGAGCGCGCCGATTCCACAAGCTGCCCCTTTTAAGTGCTGGTGCCCAAGGGCTTACAGCCCCAATCCATGCACCAACATCGCCCACGCCAGGGTATAATAGGTCACGACACCCACAAGGTCCGTAACGGTCGTAATGAGCGGGCCCGAGGCCACGGCTGGATCGATATGGATCTTTTTGAAGCCCATCGGGACCACGGTCCCTACAAGACTCGAAATAAACATGGCAAGGACCAGGGAAAGGCCGATGCAGGACGATATGCCAAAGGCCGTAAGGGCATCGTAGGATTTTACCGCATAAATATAAAAACCAATGCCCAAGACGGCAATGCCTCCCAGGATCAGTCCATTGAAGAAACCGGCGCCCCCTTCCTTTCGGATGAGCCGCCATTTATCGCCTGGTTTCAGTTCTTCATCCATAAGGACACGGATGGTTACGGCAAGCGACTGGGTCCCAACGTTTCCCGACATATCAAGGATCATGGACTGAAAGGCCATGATAAGGGTCAACTTTGCCACGACGTTTTCGTATAGACTGACGACGCTTGAAACGACAAGACCCAAGCCAAGAAGCAGAATAAGCCAGGGCAGCCGTTTCTTGATGGACGTTTTGAGCGGTTCGTCCAGGTCTTCTTCAGCGGAGAGGCCGCCCAGTTTAGCATAGTCTTCGCCCATTTCATCATCAAGGAGCTGCGCTACGTCATTTGCGGTTACAACGCCAAGGATCCGATGGTCCGGCGATAGGACAGGAATGGAAGCTTCACTGTATTCTTCAATCAGTTGCAGGCAGTCGCTGATCTTTTCGCTGGCATAAACGTAAGGGTATCCTCGCACGATGATTTCGTTAAGGGGAGTATCCCGTCTTGCAATGATGAGATCCTTGAGGGAAAAGGCCCCGGCAAATTGAGCACGGTCATTGAGGGCATAGATGACCGCAATTTCATCATGGTCAGCCGCTTCCCGCACAACTGTGCGCATGACGGAAGGAACATCAAGACCTTCCTCGACGGCAACAAAGTTCGTTGTCATCCGGGAAGCAATCGTATCTTCATCATAGGCGGCCAGGCGCGTCAGTTTTTGCCGTGTCGCCTCATCCAAATGCGCCACCCATGCTTCTTTTTGGGCACTTTGGGTTTCCTTCAGGAAATCGACGGCTTCGTCAGGCTCCATCTGGGTGAGGATGGCAGCTGCCCTTTCAGCTGGCAGAACCTCAAAAAGGGATTCCTTGTCATCGACATATTCCATCAAATCGGCAAGATAGGGAGCCGGCAAAAGACTTGCCAGGCGCTTCCATTCGGGCGAACTTAAAAGAGGGAGCACATCGGCTATATCGTGATCGTGGTAACTGTCAAGGGCGCGTTCCAAAAAGTAGGGATCCCTTTCCGTACGGATGAGCTTCAGGATATCCTGCACGCGATGCTGGTTCTTATTCTTTTTCATGATGTGACCTCCTTTTTGCCATAATGAAAAAGATGGGGTCTGTACAGTCCCATCCACAGGCTTATCATAGCGCAAAATCGGTAGATTTGCAATGTAAGGATGAATAAAAGAGCAAGAAGTTCACAGTTTATTTTTAAAATAGGGGAAAATAAGGTAAAATAAGTGGATTTGAAGAATAATAAGCTATTTTTAGAATCCAATCGATCTAGGAAACAAAAAGAAGCGTACCCGATTTTGGTCCATCCAGATTACGCAAAATCAGGTACGCTCGCTCCCAGTTTTATTCAACAAGCCTTGGATTCCTTACTTTCCCGACGCTTTTCCAAGGCAAGGGATCACTTTTTACTTTTAATCGGCGCAGCTTTTGTGACAAGCCTAAATCTAAACCGTGCCCCACCCCGCATGAGACCCAGCAGGAACCGTTCCTCCTCGCTCACCCGTCCCATGACGTTGACGCTGGGATCAGCAGGAAGGTCCGTAAGGGTAATCTCAACTTCACCAGCATAACGGCCGGCAAGACGGTTATCGAGGGTCACTGTACCCTGCGGCAGATATTTCAAGGTAAAGGGCGTGATATCCATTTCTTTAAAGAGAGCACGGCTATTTTGGGCGCGCAGGACCTCTTCGGCCTCATCGGGCCGCAGCGTAAAGATACAGGCAGCAAGTTTTTCATGAAGGGCCGTGATTTTTTCCGTCAACAGCGTAAGGGTAAGGACGTCATCCAATTGGGCTAGGGCGTCCAGTTCGTCTTCCGTTGCTCCGTCGTCCCCAATATAAAAGGCGTCAGTTCCAAGGAGCCTCAGATGCTGCAGGGCCAGGAAAAAATCCAGGGTCCGATGTATTTCAAGCGTGGGGAGTCCCTTAAAAAGCGGACCGCGGCAGGCGCCAAAGCTCCGCACAAAGGCGCCGACTTTGATGCCATAATGGTGACAGAGGGCATTTTGCCGCAGGAAAAAGGCTTCTGATAGGCCCGTATGGGGCCGGGGATAAAAGTTATGGAGCGCTTCGACGCATCCTACGTCAACACCGGCTTTCTCAAGGGAAAGAAGAAATCCTTCCGTCACGGTCGACGCGTTAAGGACGAGGGTCTTTTGCGGATAGCGCGTCTGCAGCTCTTTTATGCGCTCCGGCGTAAAGCCGTCATCAAGGCGCAGATGGGTCAAGGCCTCCGGAATGGGACGACCTGGCACAAGGTCGCCGACGACGTTCAGGTCATAGCACCGAGCCGCTTCAAAAAGGGCGTCGATATCCTTTTGAAAGGCCGCCTCATTGGTCTCAGGGATATGAAAGGATAAAAAGAGGCGGGTCATGCCTTTTTGGGCCGCCTGTTCCACCCGTCCAACGAGTTCCTCCCGCGTCATGCCAAGACCGGGATAAAGGGAAATGCCTTTTTCCATCATGCGCCTCCTTTCGCGTCCTGCGGGTCATCAAAACCCAGGATCCACGCGGCAGCAAACCCGCCTACATAAGCGGCAAGAAGGCCTGCGAGGTACATCAAGGGATGGGTCGTACTGGGCAGAAGGGGGAGACCTGAAATACCCATGGAAAGGGCCCCTACATGAAAGGCCGCTTCCACAGCGCCGCCCAAGGCTCCGCCAATGCAGGCCCCGATAAAGGGCCGGCCCAAAGGAAGGGTCACACCGTAAATAAGAGGCTCGCCGACGCCCATGACGCCGACAAAAAGGGACGACGCCACAATCTTTTTAAGACGTGGGTTCCTTGTTTTCACATAGACTGCAAGAGCAGCCCCCACCTGCCCGGCGCCCGCCATGGCAAGGATGGGAAGAAGGATCGTATAGCCAAATTGGCTGATGAGCTCGGCGTGGATGGGTGTGAGGCCCTGATGGACGCCCATCATGACAAGGGGCAGAAAGAAGCCGCCCAAAAGAAAGCCCGTCACAGCGCCGCCCCGCTCCACCGCTTCCGTGGCGCCCCGGCCAATGGTTTCTGCTAAAAAGCCGCCCACTGGCTGCAGAACGTAGAGCGCCAAAAGAGACATAACAAGGATGACAAGGGTAGGCGTCACAAAAAGGTCAAAGGCAGGCGGCACGATTTTCCTCAGTTGCTTTTCCCCGTAGGCCGCAAGGAGGGTAACGAGGAGGACGGCAAAGACGCCGCCCCGGCCTGGCGTCAAGGGTATGCCGTAAAGGGTGAGGTCGGCAAGGCCGGGATGGGAAATGAGGGCTCCCAAGATGCCGCCAATAACGGGCGAACCGCCAAAGACCTTGGCCGCGTTCCAACCGACGAGGATATTCATGGACTGGAAGATGGCGCTTCCCGCTAGAAGCAGAATGCGCAGGGGCGCCAGGGCAAGAAGAGCGGGGTCGTAGAATTTCACGATGCCCAAAAGGCCCGTCAAAAAACCGCAGCCCACAAAGCCCGGAATAAGGGGCATGAAGATGGACGCCACTTTGCGCAGAAAGGCTTTTGCCGGCGTGGCGTTTTTTTGCCGAATGGCTTCATGGAGGGCTTTGCCGTCCCCCACCTCCCCTTGGACGCCAAAAAGGCCGGCTGGCTCTTTGGGCATCTCCTTGGAGTCATTCGGCGTGGGTGCTTCGTTTCCGTCAAGAAGGGCCGCAAAGGCATCAGCCACGCGGATCACCTTTCCCGGGCCTAGGACAATCTGCAGCTCGTCACCGTTTTGGTTGACGCCGAGGACGCCAGGAATGGCCTTTAGCTCAGCAAGGTCCGCGTCCTTTACGAGGTGCAGGCGCAGACGCGTCATGCAGTGCGTCACTGTTTCAATGTTGTCCTTGGGGCCCACGATGGCGTAGATCTTTTGGGCAATCTCTTTTTCACGAGTCATGGCTGGCCTCCCATCGCTCTACAGCAAGGCGTGCACGGCCGTCTGACTCCCTAAGGGCCTTTTCCGCCGCGGCCCGGTCCATGCCGGTCACGGTCATGACGATGCGCGTCGCCCGTTCCTTTAGTTTCTCATTGGTCGCCTTTACGTCAATCATGAGGTTGCCCCGCACTTTGCCAAGACGGATCATGGTGCCCGTCGAGAGCATGTTGAGGATCATCTTCGTTACGGTCCCGGCCTTCATGCGCGTCGACCCCGTCACGACTTCCGGACCGGGAAGGCAGATGAGCATAAGATCTGCAGTGCAAGCGATATCAGGTTCCTTGGAGCAGGCAAGACCAATGACAAAAGCGCCGCGGCGCCGGGCTTCTTCCATGCCGCCAAGGACGTAGGGCGTGCGGCCTGACGCGGTAATCCCGACCAAGACGTCCTTTGCCGAAAGATCATGGGAAATAATATCGTCTGCCCCTTTATCCAGAGAGTCTTCCGCCCCTTCACGGGCCCGAAAAATGGCTTCCTTGCCGCCGGCAATGAGCCCTTGGACAAGGTCCGGATCTGTACTGTAGGTGGGGGGACATTCCACGGCGTCGAGAATGCCGAGCCGTCCTGACGTCCCACTTCCCATATAAAAGAGCCGGCCGCCTGTTTTGAGCCGGGCCGCAATCACATCAACAGCCCGGGCAATATCCGGCAGGATGGCCTTAACGGCAAGGGCCGTCTTTTGGTCTTCATCATTCATGACACGCATCATGGACAGCGTATCGAGTTTGTCAATCCGGCTGGAAGCAGGATTACGGGCTTCAGTCGAAAGTTTTTCTAAATTCAGCATAAGTTCCAACCTCTTTCAGGGGTATAATTAAGAGGAAATCAATAAGCCATTGGGCAGATTGCAAAGGAGTATTGCTATGCAAGCCATCATCAACAGCAAACTTATTTTACCACACACCGTCCTTACAGGACAGACGCTCCTTTTTGGAACCCATATCTACGATATTCTCCCGGCAGGCAGCCCCTTACCGGAGGGTACGGAAAGCATCGACGCCAAGGGGGCCTATCTCTCGCCTGGCTTCATCAATATGCATATCCATGGCTGCGGCGGGGCCGATACAATGGATGGGACCCGGACCTCCATGGAAATCCTCTGCCGGAAACTTCCAAAATGCGGCGTTACGGCATTTTTACCGACGACAATGACAAGGGTATGGCCCATCGTTCAAAAGGCGCTCAGAAACGTTCGTAAGGCTATGGAAGTCCCCTGCCCCGGCAGCCGTGTCCTGGGGGCCTATTTGGAAGGGCCCTTCATTTCCGGCAGTTACCGGGGATCGCAAAAAGCCGAGGAAATCCAAGCGGCCAATATGGAGCGGATCCGCCCTTACTGCGACGTCATCAAAGTCCTTGTCATCGCCCCGGAAACACTGTCTTCCATGGCGTTTATCCATTCATGCTGCAAAAAGGGCATCATCGTTTCCCTTGGTCATTCCGGTGCAACCTATGAAGAAGCCAGCCGGGCCATCAAGGCAGGGGCCAGCCACATCACCCATACCTTCAACGCCATGAGTCCCCTTCATCACCGTAAACCCGGCATGGTCGGCGCGGCCCTGACGCTTCCGGTGACAACGGAGATCATCTCGGATGGGCTGCACATCCACGATGCGGTCCTGCGCCTGTTGGTAAAAGTCAAGGGGCCGGACCAGATTGTCATTGTGACCGATTCCATGCGGGCTGCCATGGAAGGCGACGGCATCAGTGAACTCGGCGGGCAGACAGTCTATGTCCGCGGCGGAAGGGCGCTTCTCGCGGACGGGACCATTGCGGCAAGCGTCGACACCATGGAACACAGTCTCCATCATTTCCTGAAGGCTACGGGCCTACCCCTCGCCGATGTCATCCGCATGGCAACGGTCAATCCCGCCAAGGAGCTGGGCGTCTATGAGACAATGGGCTCCCTTGAAAAAGGCAAACTGGCTGACATGACCATCTTTGACGAGAAGTTTGACGTGAAGATGACCTTTGTGGGTGGGGAAAGGGTGTATCAGAAAAAAGGATGAGACCTATCAGAAGGAAAAGGATTGCTGAACCGCTGAAGAATATACGCGGGAACGTCGACCAGCCTTGTCTCCACTCTATCTTATGCTTTGAAAGGAGTCCACGACCATGTCAGAACTCACAAAAGAAACAGGCAAACGGATCCATGATTTCAGAAAGAGCCGCGGCCTCAATCAGGAAGAGCTCGCCCGCCTCATTTATAAGAGCAAGGCCACCCTCTCCAAATACGAAAAAGGCGAGATTGCTATCGACCTTGATACGCTCAAGCAGCTGGCCCTTGCCCTTCACGTCCGGATGGAGCAGCTCCTTCCGCCCACAGTGGAAGGATATGAAGAGCCGGAGCAGCATGGCATTCCCACCTTTTTCAAGGGCCTCAGCCAGTTTTACAGCTACTGGTTTGACGGTCGGAACAATCAGCTCACGCGCTGCGTCTTTGATCTTCACGCGCCCCTTTCTCCCAACCGCCAGCAAGTGGCCCTCTATATGAACTTCAAGGATTGGGATCATTACCAAAACGCGGAAAACATCTATTTTGGCTACATTGAGCATTTCGACGTCCTATCCATTATGGAACTTGCAAATGAGCATACGCCGACAGAAAAAGCGAGTATCCAGATTCCGTCATCCTTCTTGGAATCCGACACGCACTGGGGCCTTTGGAACGGCGTCTCCGCCCGTCCCTTCATGCCCGTTGCTGTAAAGATGCTCTTTTCAAAAAGGCCGCTTAAAGAAGACGAATCTCTTATTAAAAACCTGCGTATCTCCAAAGAAGATATTCGCCGTCTGAAATATTTCAATATGTTTACTGTAACCTAAGAAAACAGCAAAAGACCTGAAAAGAAAGGAAGGTTCTTTCTTCTCAGGTCTTTTTTCTGTGAGAGGGATTCAGTACGGTCCCTAGGGGGGAGAATGAACCGCACCGTTCCTCCTGATGGAAAGGGGCAAAGCCCCAAGGCATTTCTGTAGGAGCACCTCATTTAAAGGTAAAAGACCGCCGCCAAAAGATTACTTTATTTCAGCCGTTGCCTCAATTTCGCAGAGCACCCCTTTAGGAAGTGTCTTTACAGAAACGCAACTACGTGCTGGGTTTGAGACAAAATACTTGCCATAGACTTCGTTAAAGGCAGCAAAGTCATCCATACTGGCAAGAAAACAGGTCGTCTTGAGGACGTGGGCAAAGTCACTCCCCCCCGCTTCCAAGACGGCGCCGACATTTTGGCAGCTCTGCTCAGCTTGGCGGGCAATGCCTTCCGGCACAAAACCCGTCTTGGGATCAACAGGAATCTGTCCAGAGGTGATCACAAGGTCTCCATGAACAACACCTTGGCAGTACGGGCCAATGGCGCCCGGTGCTTTTTCCGTTACAATTTTCTTCATCATTATATCTCCTTTATTTGGCGTTATGTTTTTTTACAGCATCACGGATCCGTTCCAAACCGGTCTTGATGATGCTTTTTGGCATGGCAAGGTTGAGGCGAATAAAGCCTTTTGCATTATCGACAAAGAGGGCATCGCCACCTTCAAGGAGAACGCCGGCTTCATTTGCCATGAAATCAGGAATATTTTCGACATCGCCCAAGTATGGGTTCATATCGACCCAGGCAAGGTAGGTGGCTTCAGGGATATTGTATACAATCTTCGGAAATTCCTTGGTGAGGAAGCCCTTTAGAAAGGCAAAGTTACCGTCAAGATAGGTCTTCAGTTCATTAAGCCACTCATAGCCATGACGATAGGCTGCTTCATGGGCTGCAATGGACAGGGGGTTAACGTTCATAGCATAGCTGTCCGTATAGGCCACATAGATATCACGGAGGTGTTTATCCCGGATAACGATTTCCGCGAACATCAGCCCTGCCATATTGAAGCATTTCGATGCCGACGTGCAGACAATGAGCTTTTTATAATCCGGCATAATCTTAGCCATAGGGATGTGTTTTACCCCTTGACGTATTATGTCGCAGTGAATTTCATCACTGATAATCCAAAGGTTATATTTTTCCACAATAGCAGCGACTTTGCGCAGTTCCTCTTCGGTCCAGACACGGCCTGTCGGGTTATGAGGATTACACCAAATGAGTACTTTAGCAAAAGGCTTTGCAGCGTCACGTTCCAGGGCGTCAAAATCAATGGACCAATTGCCATTTTTGTCCCGTACGAGTTTATTGTGAATGACGTGCTTGTGGTTATAGTCAATAGGATGCTGAAAATAGCCATAAGCCGGTGTATTGAGAATGCAACAGTCCTCTTCCCCAAGGAGGAGAGAAGTCAGCTTATACAGGGAAGGGATAATGCCTAGGGAGAAGCAGATTTCTTCCCGCGGATAACGCCAGCTGTACATCTTTTCATTCCAGTCATTGTAGGCTTCAAAGAAAGACGATTCAAAGACCTGACTGTAACCAATAATCCGTTTGTCGGCACGGTCCTTGATAGCTTGGATAACATCTGGACACATGGCAAATTCCATGTCGGCTACCCACATACGAATGAATTCATCATCCTTGAAGGGAAATTTCTTTTTTCCTTCAAAGTCATGGAAGATATACCCACGGAAACCATCCGTATTGAGGGCATTGGTGTGACGACGGTCAACGATTTCATCAAAATTATACATAGTAATTCCTCCTTACATAACAAGCTAAGTAACAGCGTGCCTTAGCAAGCACCCCGCGTTTCCTCGTCAATGATTTCCTGGCGGCGCTTCAAGAGGACAGCTCGGTCCACACGACCCGTCTTCAGAGCAAGGTAGCTAAGTGCGAGCGGAACGACAAGGACAATCAGAGCAACCACGGCATCTTGGGCCTGCATATCCTTCAGCAGCGTCACAGCCACCATAAAGGCACTGAATCCGCCAAGAATGCAGCATGCTTTATAGACACCAAGGGAAAGGGGAAGGGAGCGATTGGCGAACTGTTCGGGGTAAAGTTTTGGAATCTTGATGCAGGCCACATTGAGATAGGCATTGATGAACATGCAGGGAATCATGAGCATGCTGATAACATTGTTGAAATCCATCTTCGTAATAATAGGAATCGCCGCAAGGACATAAACCAGCAGGTAGGCACCATAGGGATAATGATTCTTGTTCTGACGCTTGAGGAACCCAGGCAGCCAGCCGTCATTACCCATCTGAACAAGGGGTTCGCGGATCATGACGAGAACACTTAAGAAAGAAGAGATGATAGCGCAGACACCGCCGCCGATGATAAAGAAGACAAATGGTCCGTGACTGAGGAAGGACGAAGCAACAACACTGAGATTCTTGCCAGCAATCTGGTCATAGGGAAGGATTCCCGAAGCAACTAGGCTCATGAGACCGTAAATAACGGAAACAACAAGACAAGTATAGATGATGCCATAAGGAATGGAGCGTTTCGGGTCCTTGGCAATGGGCACAACACCGACAGGGCCCATTGTCGTTCCCTGGCAGGCAAAGCCCATGATGGCAACGGCGCTGATGATGCCCGCAACGCCGCCGTGAAAGAAGCCTCCGTCAACAGCAGGATCAAAGAAAACAGAAAAGTTGACTTCCGGAAGACCGAGGACGATGAAAAGGGCCATGGCCATGACAAGGAGGGCTGTCGCCACATTCTGGAAAAGGGTGACAATGCGGTTGCCTCGAATGGTCAAAAGAAAATGAAGACTAAGAATGACAAGGCTTACAGCCATTTCATGTTCAATGAGAACCGGCCAGAGACTACCTAGATAGTGAGTCAGGGCCATGGAATAGCCTGTGAAACCGAAGGCCCAGATGACATTGGTCCAGCCGCCGTAACCCGTAAGGAGCGGGGAAAGAAGCATGCCACGCATGCTGTAGTCGCCGCCCTTGATGATGAAGATGCTCGATAAGGCCAGATTATACCAATAGGCTAGGAGCATATAAAATACACACAAGATGGTGATAGGAACTACAGAGCGCCCCGTCAGCGCAATAGCTGAACCCAAGGTGACGAAGATGCCCGCACCGACAGAGCCGCCCACACCAAGGCCGATGATGTTGCCGACACCTATTTTCTTTTCTATTTTTCCACTCATGTGAAACCTCCTCATAGAGAACGAATATTTGAGCAATCTTGATTAGGTAGAGTTCAATGCGCATGACTCTTTTGTTGTCTCTATCTTACCCATTTGCAGTAATCCGGTCAAAAGGCCCTCCATTTCCTAAGAAGAAATAGAAAAAGCCTAAAATTTTGTTAAATGAAATTTTAGGCTCTATTTTTTAATATATTTTTTATTTTTATTATTTTGAGGGGTAAATTACAAAAAAAATCAATTTTCAAAGAACTTTTAAAATTTGTAGTATTGCGAAAGATGGATATGGGAAAAGATGCTGTCACGCTGCCACGAGCCTTCGGCTCTAGCTATCTTGCGGCCAGGGCCGCATCTGTCGAGCAGCAGACCGGAAGAATGCTTTAGTGCTTTGACGCTGTGATGCTAAAAGCCTCGAAGGAACTGAAAGGGGCGGCCCCAAACCGCCCTTCGGGAGGGGGCAGAACTTAATCCGCCCTCAAACATGTTCTTAGGCTTTCCGCTGCGCTCCTCATCCACCACCAAAACCGGGAAATATTAATGATAAATGTTTATGGAAATTTCCCAGTTTTGGTCCCCCGCCTTGGTAAGGCGGAACGGCTTTCGCCGTTTCCAAGGCGAAAAAACGAAGGAAAAACACAGAGGCAAAAAGATTGGAACGCAAAAAACCGTAAGAGAAGCCCAAAACCGAACGTAGACGTAAGTTCTGTTTTGAGCGATTATCTTATATTCGGTTTTTGTAAGAGGCTGGTCTTTTTGAAACGTAGAAGGCACAATGGCGCTTGAAACGTCCTGCGTCCGATCTTTTCCCTTGCGAGCGGTTAGCGAGGCAGATTCAACCGAGTCCCAAGCCCGCTTTGAAGCGCCAGCGGAAGGGCGCAGGGATATGTTTCCGAGCGAATGAGGTTCAACACCCAGTCCCGTAGGGACGCGGTTTGGCGTTGACCCTTTGGTCTTTTCTATTTCTATATGCTTGTTTCAAATATGGGGCCTATCCGTAGTGAGATGCTAGGAGCACCCGGCCGCATTGACGACAGCATACGATTTGTATATGTCATGGAATGGCTTCCTCCGTCTTTAAGGCTAAAGAGCAGCCGGTGGCGGTTCGTTACTGGATTTTTTCCCCCCCGTTTTTTATGCTCCAGAAGCATTGCAATTCATACCAAAAGAGTATTATCTGTCACAGATTTTCTTCGCTATAATGAAAAAAATGGAGAAATCTAGCTCTTTTTGATTTCATGAAGAAGGTGATCTTTATGCTGCTGAAAAAAGCGTCCCTGCTGCTTGCCGCCACTTTTTGCGGCATCCTGACCTTTGGCTGTGCCGGTCTTTTTGCTAAGGATACGTTCCCTGTTCCGCAAGCGTCGCCGGCGTCTGCTGCCAAGAAGGGAAAATCCGTGGTCTACATGACAAAGCGCATTACGCCAGAAGGTCTGGAGGCAGTCTACAAAGCCCTCAGGGCGTCACCGACAGGGCGCATCGCCATCAAGCTTTCTACGGGCGAGCCAAACAGCAACTACCTGCGGCCTGCCCTCATCGGGGACTTTGTGAAATCCTTCCATGACCCCACCATTGTCGAATGCAACACCTTCTACCATGGTTCACGGGCCAGTACAGCCATGCACCTGCAGGTCGCCAAGGACCATGGCTTTATGGACTTTGCCAAGGTGGACATCATGGATGCGGAGGGAGCCATCACCATTCCAGTCACGGGCGGCACCCGTCTAAAGGAAGATCTTGTCGGCGCCCATTTCAAGAATTATGATAGCTGGATTGTCCTTACCCATTTCAAGGGCCACGCGATGGCCGGATTGGGCGGCTCCATCAAGAACATTGGCATTGGAATTGCATCTGCGGAAGGCAAGGGCATCATCCACCGCGCCGGGAAGACCGGTACGGGATGGGGCAACGATCAGGACGGCTTCCTCGAAGCCATGGCAGAAGCGGCCAAAGCCGTTTCTGATGCCACAAAGGGTCACATTCTCTACATCAATGTCCTGAACCGCCTCAGCGTTGACTGTGACTGCGACAATTCACCGGCAGAGCCGGATATGCATGACATCGGTATCCTCGCCTCCTACGATCCTGTTGCCATCGACCAAGCCTCTGTCGACCTTGTCTATCAGGCCAAGGATGGGAAGAGTCTCATCGAGCGCATGGAGAGCCGTCATGGCATCCATACGCTGGAACATGCGGAAGCCATCGGCCTTGGAAGCCGTTCCTATGACCTCGTCTCCGTTGATTAAAGGGGGGCGTAAGGTGAAAAGCCATGATTAGGCGCGAACTCATTTACCTTTGGTACTATATGGATACGCAGTTCTGGCAGCTGTTTCCCTATTGGGCCTTAGGCATCCTGCTCGGGTCCTTTGTTTCGGTCTTTCTCAAGAAGACCATCCACGAAAACCTGCAGAACCTATCTGTAGAAGAATCCCCCTTTTGGGGGATTTTCCTTGCCTCCCTTTTGGGTGCGGCGTCTCCTCTCTGTCTTTATGGGACCATCCCTCTTGCAGCCTCCCTCAACCGAAGCGGCCTCAAGGAAGAGTGGCTGGGCGCGTTCATGATGACGTCCATCCTGCTGAACCCGCAGCTGCTCTTTTACAGCCTGGCCCTTGGGAAGGCGGCCTTTTTAGTCCGCCTCTTCTCCGGCCTTATCTGCGGAATTGCGGCGGGGCTCCTGCTCCACCAGAAGACGGGTTCCTTTTTCTCCTTTGGAAACTTCCTGGAACCGGAAAACCATGATACGGACCCCCGGCCTACCATGCGATTTCTGAAAAACGTAGGACGGAACCTCAAGATCACAGGGCCCTATTTTGTCGTGGGACTTGTGATTTCCGCCTTGTTCCAGCGTTATGTGCCTCCCTCCCTTTTGAACCGCTTTTTTGGCGGCAGCAAGATGGCGGGCGTTTTTATGGCAGCAACCATTGGCGTTCCCCTCTATGTCTGCGGCGGCGGGACGATTCCCCTGCTCCAGGAATGGCTGTGGCGAGGGCTCTCCTTGGGCGGCGCCGCAGCTTTCATGCTCACTGGACCGGCGACAAAGATCAACAATGTGAGTGCCCTTTCCATGGTCCTTGGCCGCCGCCATGCAGCTCTGTACTTTCTTTTCGTCATGACCTACGCTGCGCTCACCGGGTTCGTGGTCGATTGGTTGGTAGGGTGAAAGACTTAAAAGGACGCTGTGGTGCCATGACGCTAAAAGACCAGAGGAAGAAGACCGTAAGGCCGGCGCCCCAAAGCGTCCTCTTTATTTTTTCTCGGAGCACAAATCGCTCCGATTCGATGCAGTTACGTGTCATCATTGGCTTTAAAAAGATATATCTGATGCCAATGATGGCATGTCCCGTCGCAAGAAGGTACGTACCACAATTTCATGTTAAAGTCGCCCGAAAAAATGTAGCCCTTGGGCGAGCCACTTCTTGGAATTTTTTCGGTGGATACACCCGCCCTGGCAGGGCGGATCGATTTCGGAGAAATCGATCTCTAAGGCGAAAGACCATAGAGCGGGGAATAGTGCAAGGAGAAGTATCGTTTCTACATTTCATGACGACAACAGAGCTCTAAAGCAGACTAAAAAGTATATAGAATAACATAATTAAGGCCTCAAACCGAATCAAGACACGAATTCGGTTTGAGGCCTCTCTTTTTATTCTTTTTCTTTAGATTCGATGCTTCTGCATCGAACCATCCCCGTCCGGTCTTTTGCCTTAGAGCTCGATGCGCAGCATCGATCCGCCTTACCAAGGATGGGGACCATCAAGTGAGGTCATAACATACCTCCTTTATGGTGGTGGATGAGGAGCGCAGCGACGTCTCCTTACGAACGATAGTGAGGACCATCCGCCCGGAGTTCTGAGGCTGGTTTGGAGCGGAGCGGAAAGCCGAAGAACATATTTGAGGGCGGATTAAGTGGTTCTATAATTTATTTTGGGGCGCTAAAGTGACCGTCCAGATGCGTGT
>NZ_QTNG01000018.1:0-16932 GCF_003603525.1 Acidaminococcus sp. AM33-14BH
CTCTCCAGGAGTGCATAGACACTTTAGCACCCCAAAATTTGACAAAGAACCGAAAAAAAGCTGCAAAGCCATGTTTTCCATGACTTCACAGCCAGATTGTTGCAGCGTACATTACTGCATCTTTGTTTTGTTCAGTTTGGCGCTGATATAGTTCCCGACGGACTGGACGAGCTGAACCAGGGCAATGAGGATGACGACCGTTGCCGCCATGGTATCTGCCTGGAAACGCTGATATCCGTAACGGATAGCAAGGTCACCTAGTCCACCGCCGCCCAAGGCACCGGCCATGGCAGAACTGCCGATGAGACTGATGATGGCAAGGGTCACGCCAAGGACGATGGCATGCATGGATTCTGGAAGGAGCACCTTCCAAATGATCTGGATGGGACTGGCTCCCATGGATTCGGCGGCCTCAATGACACCTGGATCGACTTCAAGGAGGGACGATTCAATGATGCGCGCAATAAAAGGCGTTGCCGAAATGGTGAGCGGCACAATGGCAGCCGTCGTCCCGATGGAAGATCCCACAATGATCCGCGTAAGGGGAATGATGGCCACCATGAGGATGATAAAGGGCGTCGAACGGGTGGCATTCACAACAGCCCCTAAGACGCGGTTGATGCCCTTGTTTTCCAGGATATGACCTTCCCGTGTGACGGTAAGGATGACGCCCAAAGGCATCCCGCAAAGGGTAGCAAGGGCCGCCGAAAGAAAGACCATATAACAAGTCTCTCCCAAAGATTTGATCAGCATCTGAATCATACTACTTGACATATCCAATCACCTCAATCTGCAACTTTTGCCCCTCAAGGTATGACAGGGCTTCCTTCAAATGGGCCTCATCTCCGTCCATGCCAATCAGGAGCGTTCCATAAGGCGTATCCTGGAGCGTTTCCACGTTGCCGGAAAGGATATTGACATCGATATCGTACTTTTTGATGAGGACCGTAATGACCGGTTCCCCGGCACTGTCACCAAGGAAATGCAAGCGCACAAGGGCCTTGTCACCGCTGGTATACTCCTTATGGAGGTCGAGCTTCTTTACCAGTTCCGGGACAATATCCGTCCGGGTACTTGCAACAAATTCCTTGGTCGTCGGATTCTTCGGATTCGTGAAGACTTCATAGAGGGGACCCTCTTCAATGATACGGCCGCCTTCAATGACCGCTACATGATCACAGATTTCTTTGACGACGTTCATCTGGTGGGTGATCATGACAATCGTGATATGAAGCCGTTTATTGATGTCCCGCAAGAGTTCCAGAATAGATTCCGTCGTCTGGGGATCAAGGGCGCTTGTAGCTTCGTCACAAAGAAGCACCTTAGGATCGGAAGCAAGAGCGCGGGCAATACCGACGCGCTGTTTCTGGCCGCCCGACAGCTGGGAAGGATAATGGTCGCGGCGGTCCGTAAGACCGACGAGATCCAAGAGAGGTTCCACTTTCTTTCTAATTTCATCCCTGCTTTTCCCCTGGATTTCCAAAGGAAAGGCAATATTGTCATAGACCGTCCGGCTGCTTAAAAGGTTAAAATGCTGGAAGATCATGCCGATTTCCTGACGGGCCTTGCGCAGTTCCATTTTGGACAGTTTAGTCATGTCCCTGCCGTCAACGATCACTTCGCCACTCGTTGGCTGCTCCAGCATATTGATGCAGCGAACCAAGGTACTTTTACCGGCGCCGGATAATCCGATGATTCCATATATTTCTCCTTCCTCAATGGATAGGTTGATATCCTTTAAGGCTTCCAGGTCCCCGCCCTTTGCATGGTAAACCTTGCCGATATGTTTCAGTTCAATCACAGCGACTCCCTCCTTATGAATAAAAAATTCCTCTTCATCATTATGAAGAGGAATGGGTCGATTCATATTCGTCTTCATCTGCCAGGAAAATCCTGTTGGACTTAGCACCGTTCACTTTCGTGTGGTTGCCGTAACATCATGGGGCCATTCCCTCCGTTACTCTTGATGAATAATTCCTTAAAATCATACCGGATTCATATTGTTTTGTCAAGGGGAGTTTTATCTCTGTGCACAGATTCCCCGTCCCTAAGACACAAAGCACCTTACTTTCCCTTTGCCTGCGCAAAGAGCCACTCCTTAATGGCATCAAAGGAATAGGCAAAGCTCCACGTATACATATGGTTCCCGCCCTTAAATACTGTATAGTAGATATGGGTGTTAGGCCGTAACAATTGCTCCATTTTGTCATTGAGGGTCCCTACAGGAAGTGTGCTGTCCCAAAGCGTCTCATTCCGCGCCACCTTTACGCCTGCTTTTTCCCAGAGTGCGGTCGTTTCATTCATTGTGGGGTAGGCTTTATTATCCCCTTCACAGACGGTGATCCAAAGGGGCTTATCCTTGAGGACCTGCATTTCCTTGGGATCCCATTGGCAGGCCACAAGATACTGGGCCGCAAAAAAATCGGGGTAGCGGTCACTGATGGCAATATTGGCCATACCGCCCTGGGACTGTCCTGTTCCATAGATCCTGTTTGGATCGACAGGGTAGGTCTTGACTGCATAATCAAGGAAATGCTTGAGCAAGGTGAGACCCTTTGTCCAATGATGATCATCGGCGGTCAGCATACCCAGTTTCGTCACAAGCTCAGACGTATACTGCGGGGCAACAACAATCGAGGGGTGCTTTGCCTGAAAAGCAGGATCGGTCCAGACCGTGGCCCCGTTACCTTGATAAAGCGGCGTCGTAAGATCATCATTATTGCCGCTCATATCAACGCCAAAGTAGACCAGGGGCAGTTTCTCTCCCTGCTTGATTTCCTTGGGCAGATATAGATTATACGGCAAGGAAATGCCCGTTTCTGGGTCTGTAAAGACTTTCTGCGTAAAGCGGGAAAGATCGGGTTCAAGCGTTCGAGTCGACGCTATGAATCGGGTGGAGCCAGGGCTTTTATCCCCTCCCGCGCCAGTTACTTCCCCCACTTGTTTGACTGCAATGCCAAGATCCGGGGCTTTGCGATCAGAATGACCATCAAGCTTGGGTTCCTGCCTCATTTTTTCCTTTGTTTCCTTTTGGGGCGGTGCGGGCAGTGTTTCAGGCACCGTATTTTCTGTCTTTACCTTCAAGATGACATAGCGGCCTTCCTCAGCTGCCTTAAGGGCGGGCAAAGAGCGAGTTACCTGGACGCTTTCAAGGGTACCCTTTGAAAGGACATAATCTTTGGGAGAAACGGAACTTGCCAGAAGGGGCTCACTGTAAGTCAAAATGACTTCCGAAATTTTTTCCCCATCGCCAAAGACGCGGGCCACACCGGTCACCTCGTTGACGGTGGGCGCCGCTTCTCCGCTTCCCATAAGGCCCACCAGGATCAGGCACAATAACCCTTGCCCCAGCCTGCGGCCGATTACGGCTTCTTTTATGCCGCCTTTTTTTATCCGTATAAACATGAAAAGACCTCCTCAGCATGAAATCGATTCCATTCTAGCAAATAGAAAATGAAAATAAGATGAAAGAAAAAAGAATAGCTGCCGTTGTTTGGCCGCGGCAATTTACGGTAATTTTACCAAGCTTTTGCAGAAACCTCCAGTTTCCTATGCTACACTCCTTCCATATAAAGAATCTTTTTCTTTGAAGCAAAATCATAGAGGAGGTTTGTTTATGAACACAAAACGTAAGCTTCGCCTATTTATCCAACTGTCGATGTTAGGGGCCCTTTCCATGGGCATCACCTCGACCCATGATGCCGTGGCTTTTGCGGCAGCATCCTCCATCTCGCAGGTGGCTGAATTCCATAACCGGATGCAGGAGACGGCAGATAACGGTGCCATTACCATCCTGCCAATCAACCGTGCCAAATTCTGGGCCGGTCAGCGGTTTGACTTTGAGGTGGAATTTCCCAAAAACAGCACAAACTTCAACGTCGGCATCAACGGAGAAGGGGCAGAAAAAGTCTTTGGGAAAAAGGCCATCATCACAGACTACGGCACCCACATTTCCTACCGCATCAACAATGTCACCTTTGACAAAATCGGTGAAAAAAGGGTAACGGCTTCCGCCAGCGGCCTTTCTGGAAGGCTCCAGGCAAAAGCCGCCTATACGGTGGTCCAGGAAAAAGCAAGGCGGCGCGCCAAGAATGTCATCCTCTTCATTGGTGACGGCATGAGCATGCAGGCAAAGGAACTGGGCCGCATCCTTTCAAAAGGCCTTTCAAACGGAAAATTCAATGACGTCCTTTCCATGGAAAAGATGCCAAGCCTTGCCCTTGTCACAACAAGCGGCTATGACTCTATTGTAACGGACTCGGCAAACTCCATGTCCGCCTATATGACGGGCAATAAATCCGTCGTCAATGCCATGGGTGTCTACGAAAATAGGACCAAAGATCCCCTCGATGACCCAAAGGTGGAAACGGCAGCGGAAATCCTCTCCCGCAGTAAGAAGATGAGCTACGGCATGGTTACGACCGCGGCTGTTACGGATGCTACACCAGCGGCCGTCACGGCCCATACGCGTCGACGTGGGGAACAAAACTACATTGCTGCCGATTTCCTCAGTCGCAGGAATCCGCCAAAAGTGGTCATGGGCGGTGGGGCACAGTTCTTCCTTCCGCTGCAGACGCCCGGTTCCAAACGCAAGGATGACCGTAACCTGATCCAGGAATTCAAGGATAAAGGTTATCAATTTGCCGGCACCAAGACGGAATTAAATGCTCTCAACGGCGATCAGCCCATTCTGGGGCTTTTCACCATGAACCACATGAACGTTTACATGGACCGTGAATTCCTGCCCAAAAACAGCAAGGTCCTGAAAGGGTTTACTGACCAGCCTGGCCTCCTTGATATGACAAAAAAAGCCGTATCCGTACTTGAAAAAAATCCGAATGGCTTCTTTCTCATGAGTGAAGGCGGCAGCATTGATAAGCAGCTCCATACCATGGACTGGCAGCGTTCCACCTATGACACCATCGAATTTGATCAAACCATCGAATGGGCGCAGGACTACGCCAAAAAGCACAATGATGATACACTTATCATTGTCGTTGCGGACCATGCCCACGGCATCAGCATCAGCGGCACCTATAAGGAAGAAAATGGCAAGACCGGCCGCGAAGCGGTTCGCGTCTACGGCGATGCCAAGTGGCCGACCTTCGTTGATGAAAACCACGACGGGTATCCCGATAACCCTGATCCGGATGTCACCCTGGCCGTGCAGTACGCCAATGCCCCGGACCATTACGAAAATTATCGTTTCCAGCCTGAACCGACTGTTCCGGCAACGACCGATGCCAAAGGAAACGTCATTGCCAACCCGAAACGCGCACCCAAAGAAGCCCGTCTTGTCCAAGGCGACCTGCCGACGACAACCGGAGAAACGAGCGAATGCCATTCTGCCGACGATGTAGTGCTCATGGCCCAAGGCCCTGGTTCTGAATACTTCCACGGCGTCATGGACAACACGGAAGTCTTCTTTGGGATCCTTCGCGCCCTCGGTGTCGACGCCCATAAAGGCACGCCGGAAGTTTCCTTTACATCAGAAAGCGGTGACAGCAAGTGAGATTGGAAAAGGTCTTCAGAAGGTTTCTTGCTTCCCTCTTCCTATCCATCACAATGAGTATCGCCTTGGAGGCCAATGCGGCCTCCTTGGATTTTTCTGATATGTACAGCGGAGCAAGTTCGGAAGGGCTCGTCTTTTCGGATACCCTGAATTCCCTGAATGGTTCGGAAGTGACCATGACGGGGTTCATGGCGCCGCCCTTAAAACCCTCCATCAATTTCTTTGTCCTTACGGAAACGCCCATGGCTGTTTGTCCCTTCTGTTCCACCGATGCAGACTGGCCCTATAACATGGTTGTCGTCTACGTCAACGGCAGTGTGGACGCCCTACCTTACGACCAGGAAGTGACCGTAACGGGGACCCTGGATCTTGGCAGCTATATGGATGGGGATACGGGCTTTGTGAGCCAGGTTCGCCTTCTTGAAGCCACCGTGGAATAGGAGGTCCATATGCTCAAAGTTACCCATTTGGTCCATCGCTATCCTGACGGGAGAAGATTCCTGACAGCCCTTTCCGTGCCCCATCTAGAAGCCTATGACGGCGAAGCGTGGTGCATCACAGGACCAAGCGGCAGTGGAAAATCGACCTTTCTCCATTGCCTTTCAGGTCTCCTGCGCCCTACAGAAGGGGATATTTCTTATAAGGGCCGTTCCCTTACCCTTGATATGTCGGACGCAGACCTTGATGTATTTCGGGGCCGCACCATTGGCTGCCTCTATCAAAGGTTTAACCTCCTGCCCTTTCTTTCAGCCCGGGATAACATCCTCCTTGGCGCCCATTTTGGCGGTGTGCCGAAAAAGGAGGCCGAAGCTAGACTGTCAGCTCTTGCAGAAAAGATGGGCCTCATGCACCTTCTTTCCCATTACCCCAATGAACTGAGCCAGGGGGAAGAACAGCGAACCGCCCTTGCCCGGGCTCTCATCAAGGAGCCGCCAATCCTCCTTGCCGATGAACCGACAGCCAACCTGGATGAGGATAATAGCCGCATCGTCATTCATCTGCTCCTTGACTATGTGAAAGCGCACAACGCCCTAGTTTTTGTAGCAAGCCATGACCCTATGGTGATTCGTTCCTTCAGCCACATCCTGCCCCTTCATAAAGGAGGCGCCCATGCTTAGAAAAGCTGCGTTGCGGCAGCTCATCCACCGGCCCATGACAACCCTTCTCATGATACTCATCATGGGCCTTTCCCTTGGCATCAGCCTCTTTTTATCGGCCCTCCACGAAGGGATCCATGAAGGACTCACAAAGGCGACGGAACCGTTTAGCCTGCTTGTAAGCTCACCAGGAAGCCAGTATCAGCTCGTTCTGACGTCCGTCTTTTTACAGGACCGGCCCCTCCCCAACCTTCCCTATGAAGAAGTGGATGCTCTCTCAGGCCAGAAAAATCTCGTCAGGTTCGCCCTGCCCTTGGCCTTTGGTGATTCCTACGGAGGTTATCGCGTTGTCGGGACGACGGGCGGCATCTTTGCCATGACGACGGGGAAAAATAAGGACAAGTGGCTGATCCTTCAGCAAGGCCGTCCCTTTTCCGCGCCCTATGAAGCCGTCATTGGTGCGGACGTCGCGCGGCGCCTTCATCTAACCGTTGGATCCACCTTTTCTTCCCTCCACGGTCTCGTCCAAAAAGGCCGCGCCCACAAGGAGCATCCCTACACCGTCGTTGGCATCTTAACCGACGTCAAAGGGCCCTATAACCAGGCCATCCTGACTTCCATCGAGTCCATTTGGGACGCCCATGAGCACAAGAAGAATAAGAGGCTAGAGGCCAAGAAGGCGGATAATAAGACGCACAATGACCATAAGGAAGTAAGCGCCATCCTCGTCGAACCTGTAGGCTACAGCGAAGCCTACCAGCTTGCCGCAAAATATCAGCACCGCAAAGACGCCATGCTCGTCTTCCCGTCCCAGAGCATCGTCCAGCTCTTTAATCTCATGGGCTGCGGCGAAAGAATGTGGCAGAAAGTGGGACTTTTCCTCATAGTTCTTTCCACCCTTATCGTCGTTATGACAAGCTATCTTTCAAGCCTCTCGAGACTTCGGGAATATGCCATCATGCGTGCCCTCGGGGCTACGGGAAAAGACATTTCCCACATTTTCCTTTGGCAAAACGCCTTTCTCGTCCTTTGCGGCACCGCTGCAGGCACCCTTTTAGGAATCGGGGCCTATACTCTCTTAGCCCACGCCCTTGCGTCAACGACGGCCCTTTCGCTGCCACTTTTTTCCTTTTCACCGGTCATGGGAATCCTCCTTGCTGCCACGGTGGCAGCAACCCTTCTATTAAGTCTTATTCCTTTGAAAATCCTGAAAGAAAAACTGGCCTCCATGATGTGATCCTTAATAGAAAAACTCCTTCCAATCCATGCCGGAAGGAGTTTTTCTATTCTTACGATACGGCTTAGGCATCGCTGCGGGAGAAGCCATTTTTCATGGCCATGCTCGCTTCGTAAAGGACCTTGCCTAGGCAGGTATCGGTCTTTTCCTTTACCATAGCCGCCATGGCGGCATTGGCCTGTTCAAGGAAAGCCGTCACGCCGCCTTCGGCTTCTTTTTTATCCGTATCACAGATCATGGCGTGAGCCGCGGAGGCAACGGCCTTTTGGTAGCGCTCAATGGCACTTGCCGTGCGGGCATAGTGGGCATCGGCAAGGGCGCCGATGAGGCGATTAGCCCAGTAGAATTCTTCCGTCGACGGCACTGTCCCCGCATGGTTCAAATAGTCCGGTGTCTTCGTCACATTAGCATAAAACGGCACAAAGGCATTGAAGACATTGGAGCCTTCCGCAATCCACATAAGAGCCATACGGTCCTTTTTGGCGTAGGGCCGCAACTGGGTTAGGGCAACAAAGTTATTGCGATTGATGCCGATGGGACGATACTTGCCTTTCAGGGGATGGTCCACCTTGCTGTAACAGTCAAAAGGGGTTCCTTGGTAATGAGCACTGAGGACATACTTTACATCTTCGACAGTCACCTTCCGTTCCGGCATGAGGCACCAAGGCAGGTCATCATCTTCAGGACCGTAATCGGCATCAGGACCATCCCACAAGGCGGAATGGGGATTGAAAAAGCGCAGCATGAACCATGCCCGGGGCGTATTGTATGTGTGATCCGCATCATCATGACTGCCAAAAGCGGCCCGCGCGTCAAAGGCAAAATCCTTTTCAAGGGCATAGTCTTCTCCTTCATGGATGGTCAGGTCAAGGTGATTGTCCCGAATAAAGGAAATAAGGTCTGCGCTGCACATATGGTCTTCCTGAGCTCCAAAGGCATCGACAAAATCCAATAAATCGATTCCCTGCTGATTGGGCATGACCACATACCCATCATCAGGAACGCGTTTGGCAATCCAGTGATGACCGCCAATGCTTTCAAACCACCAAACTTCATTTTCATCCTGGAAACCGACACCGTTCATTTCATAGGTCCCATAGCGCATGATGAGGTCGCCCAGCCGTTTGACACCTTCCCGGGCACTGTGGATATAAGGCAGGACCAAGGTGAGCATGTCCTCTTCGCCAATGCCATCTTTTACAAGCGGATCGGCGCCAAGGACGCGGGGATTTGAGGTGATGGTCTCCGTTTCGCTCATGGCCACATTGAGCTCATTGATTCCCGCTTCTCCCCAAATACCTTCATCTGCTTGGGCATTTGGCATGGCTGTATAGCGCAGGGGCGTTTCGGTCAGCTCGATTTCAAAAGCAGACAGGACTGACCGATAGTGGCGGGGTTGGTCTTCAGGATTGACTGTAATAAATTTCTTCGGCGTAAAACTTCCCGCACCGGAATCCTCATTGCGGGCCATCATGGTCGAACCATCATAGGTTGCATTTTTTCCGACAAGCAGCGTTGTACAGGGCATACGGATCCTCCTTTATCTCTTGTCAAAACTTACCTAAAAGGAACGCAGAAGGCGTTCCATAAAATCCTATTCTCCACCCTCGCACAAAGGGCAGGGTATATTTTTATTGTAGGCGATAGGAGGCATCTTGGCAAGAAAGGCGCCGCATATAATTCCTACTAAGTTAATGTATTATCCTTTTCGCCATGCTGAAAAAACTTGAAATCTCTGATTTTTATTGCATTTTCTCAATTTCCTATGATATTATATGAATTATTCTCATTAGGTAGAACCTGATGAAGAAAGATCCATGGGGGGATCTTTTCCATTTTTCAAAAAAGAAAGGAAGTCCATTATGACCCAAGAAAACCAAACCCATGTCAAAGACACAGCCAAAAATGTCATGGCCCGCAACAATCCCCTTGCCCAAGGGCGTCAGCTCGCACTTTGGATAGGAGCCCTCATCATTGGTGCCGTTCTCGGCTGGATGAACGTTCCCTTCCTCAACCAACTCTTCAACTTCATCGCTACCGTCTTCACCCGCCTCTTTCAGTTCATTGCTGTACCGACCATTGCCTTGGCGGTCATTACGACCCTTTCCATGATGGGATCCAAGGAGGAAACGAAGAAAATCTTCAAGCACACCATCACCTATACCCTGCTCACGACTATCTGTGCCGCTGGGATCGGCCTGCTCCTGTATCTCTGGATCCAGCCGGGCAACCTGCCGACAGAGGCCATCGGTGCCGGCGTGACGAATGTCCCCCAGAACATTGGCAAGATGAGCTACTATGACCATATGCTCTCCGTCATCCCCAACAACATCCTGACCCCCTTCCTGACGGGGAACGTCCTTTCCATCCTGCTCATTGCCACCGCTGTTGGTCTTGCCTTTGCCTTTATGCCGGAAACGGAAAACACGAAAACCCTTCTGCGTGGCATCAATGGGGCCCAGGAAGTTCTCTTTGCCCTCATCCGTGCCCTACTGAAGGTTCTTCCCATCGGCATCCTCGCCTTTGCGGCCCAGCTGTCTTCCCAGCTTGAAGCCGGCGTCATCGTCGGTGCCCTAGGCCGTTATACGCTCGTCATCATGGCCGGGAACCTCATCCAGTTCTTCATCGTTCTGCCGCTCTTTCTCCTCATCCGCGGCCTCAACCCGGTCCGCGTCATGAAAGCCATGTCCCCGGCTCTTGCCGTTGCCCTCTTTACAAAGAGTTCCGCTGCAACGCTTCCTGTCACCATGGCTTCTGCGGAAGAAAACATGCGCATCAATCCCTCCATCAGCCGTTTCGTTCTCCCCATCTGCACAACCATCAACATGAATGGCTGTGCCGCCTTCATTCTTGTTACATCCATTTTCCTCATGCAAAATGGCGGCATGGAACTATCCTTTGGAACCATGATTGTCTGGCTCTTCATTTCTGTCTTTGCTGCCATCGGAAACGCCGGTGTACCCATGGGCTGCTACTTCCTTACCCTGTCGCTCATGAGCGGTGTCGGCGCCCCCATTGGCATCATGGGAATCATCCTCCCCATCTACACCATCATCGATATGATTGAAACCTGTGAAAACGTCTGGTCCGACTCCTGCGTCTGCAGTATGACCCAAAATGACCTGAAAGATGAAATTCCTTTCACGGTGGAAATAGAAGCCTAAGCACACGAAAAAGGTGCTTTTCCCCTTGATGGGATAAGGCCCCCAATGCTTTTAAGAAGCGTTGGGGGCCTATTTTGGGAGGCGAAAACAGTGCCGCAAGTCCACATAACGTCAAAAACCTTTTTTGACGCTCATTAAATTCCTTGTTATATTGGGCGCTTTCCTGACGGCATCTGCTGTATACTTTGAAACATCCGATTTTCTCCCATTCAGGCTTTGCTGAATCTTTGCCTTTCCTATCAATCTTTTTGATCGAACAAAGGGGAAAGCCAATCTTTTTGCATGCCCGTTCACCCTATTTTTCGCTAAAATGGAATCGTAGGGATATGACAACTTAGGAAGGAAGCGATTCATATGGTTTTGGACTTTTCATCAGGTTCTCTCCTCATCAAAGCCGATGCGGTCTGCACGACAGCCCTTGCGGCCATCATGCTCCTCATCGGGTACTGGATCAAGGACAAGAGCACGGCCCTCAGGCGCTACTGCATCCCGGCTCCTGTTGTCGGCGGTTTCCTCTTTATGTTCATCACCTTTATTGGCCATCAGACGGAAGCCTTTGCCTTCAAGTTTGATACCTACTATCAAAATCCCTTTATGCTGGCCTTCTTTACGACCGTAGGCCTCGGAGCAAGCCTCTCCCTCCTCAAAAAAGGCGGGACCTTGCTCATCATCTACTGGCTCACGGCAGGCGCCATTTCCATCTGCCAGAATGCCATCGGGATAGGAATCAGCATGGCTACGGGACTGGAAGCCCCTTATGCACTCCTGGCCTCAGCCATTTCCATGATTGGCGGCCACGGCGCGGCCGGTGCCTACGGAAAGACTTTTGTGTCCATGGGCTACCCAGCAGGTCTTGAAGTGGGGATGGCCGCGGCGACTTTTGGGCTCATCTCCGCCGTCCTTGTAGGCGGTCCCCTGGCCCGCGTTCTCATTGAGCGCCATCATCTGACACCGGATATGTCGGAAGATTTCAAGGATACAGGCGTTGAAAACGTCAACGCCGCCACAGGCGAGAAACTGGACGGTCTCACCATCATCAAGAACGTGACGGCAATCCTCGTCTGCATGGCCATTGGAACCGTCATTTCCGGGCGCATTGGGGCCCTTATCGGCATGAGCTTCCCCACCTATGTCGGAGCCATGTTCGTGGCAGTCATCCTGCGGAACGTCAATGAATCGGCTCATTTCTATCAGTTCAGCTTCTCCCTGGTGGATTCCATTGGCGACGTCATGCTGAACCTATATCTTGCCATTGCCCTCATGACCCTCCGTCTTTGGGAACTTTCGGGACTTTTAGGCGGCGTCATCCTCGTCGTTGCGGCCCAGGTCCTTTTCATGGTCCTTGTAAGCTATTTCATTGTCTTCCGGATCCTCGGGAGCAACTACGATGCGGCCGTCATGTGTGCCGGCCTATGCGGGCATGGCCTTGGTGCCACTCCATCAGCCATCGTCAATATGACGGCAGTCAAGGAAAAGTATGGCATGAGCCGCAAGGCCTTCATGATCGTGCCGATTGTGGGCGCCTTTCTCGTCGATATCATCTATCAGCCCCAGACGATTGCTTTCATCAAGTATTTCGTCCATGCCCTGAAATAGAGCATGGTTAAAGGCCCTTCTCCTTCGTAGGAAAGGGCCTTTTTGCGGCATAAAAAAGACCCCGCAGGGAAAGGAATCCTTTCCTTGCGAAGTCTCAGGATAACATTAGCAGAGCTTGGCCCCAGCCGGAATATGGGGATCAAGCATGAGAAGGTTCAGTTTGCGTTCTTCCCCTTCATTATATTCGGCGCTTAACAGCATCCCACAGGATTCGATGCCCATCATCTTGCGCGGCGGCAAGTTGACAATGGCAACGAGGGTTTTGCCGACAAGGTCCTCCGCCTGATAGTACGCCTTGATGCCTGACAGGATGGTCCGGTCCGTACCCGTTCCGTCATCGAGTGTGAACTGGAGAAGTTTCTTGCTCTTAGGCACTTCAAAACAGTCCTTGACTTTCACTACCCGGAAGTCGCAGCCAGCAAACTGATCAAAATCAACGAAATCCTTGAAGAGCGGTTCAATGGTCACATTGGAAAAATCAATCTTTTCCAGCGCCACGGTCTGCGGAGCATCCACCGTTTCAGCGGGCGCGGCTGGAGCAGCTGCCACAGATTCGTCTTTCTTTTCGAGTCCCAGGGGCTTCATGGTCGGGAAGAGCAGGACATCGCGGATGGAAGCCGAATCGGTAAGCAGCATGACAAGACGGTCAATTCCAATACCCAGACCGCCCGTCGGAGGCAGGCCGTGCATGAGGGCATTGATGAAGTCTTCATCCATCATACCGGCTTCATCATCGCCGTTATTGCGTTCTTCCACCTGTTTTTCAAAGCGTTCCTTCTGGTCGATTGGATCGTTGAGTTCCGTAAAACCATTGCAGATTTCAGAACCGTTGATGAAGCCTTCAAAACGATCCGTGACTTCTGGATCAGCAAGGCTGCTCTTAGCAAGCGGCGAGATTTCTTTAGGATGACCCATGATGAAGGTCGGCTGAATGAGGTTCTTTTCAACGAATTCATCAAAGAAGGCTTCCAGAATCTTGCCAGGGCCGAAGGTCGGCTGGATTTCGACGTTGGCATCAGCAGCCAGCTTGCGGGCCGTTTCAACATCGCGGACACCCGTAAAGTCATAACCGCTGAATTTCTTAACGGCTTCAACCATGGTCATACGAGGCCAAGGCGGAGTCAAGTCGATTTCCTTGCCCTGATAGGTGATTTTCATGGTGCCCAAGACGCGCTGCGCCGTTTCTGACACGAGTTTTTCCGTAATATCCATCATGGTTTGATAGTCACCATATGCTTCATAAAGCTCGATGGACGTAAATTCCGGGTTATGCTTGATATCCATCCCTTCATTGCGGAAAATGCGGCCAATTTCATAAACCCGTTCCAGACCCCCTACAATAAGGCGCTTCAGGTTCAATTCCGTCGCAATGCGCAGGTACAAATCGATATCAAGGGCATTATGGTGGGTCACAAAAGGACGGGCCGTAGCCCCGCCGGAAATAGTATTGAGGACCGGCGTTTCCACTTCAAGGTAGCCTTCATTATCGAGGATATTGCGGATACTTTTGATGATTTCCGTACGTTTGACAAATGTGTCGCGGACTTCGGGGTTTACAATGAGGTCCACATAGCGCTGACGATAACGGATTTCCTTGTCCTTGAGGCCGTGCCATTTTTCCGGCAGCGGTTTCAGGGCCTTAGAAAGGAATTCGAGCTTTTTCACGCGAATGGATGGTTCACCCATATGGGTTGTGAAGACTTCGCCTTCTACGCCGACGATATCCCCAATGTCCAGGAGTTTGACCACACTGTAATTATCTTCTCCCAACTCATCCTTGCGGACATATAGCTGAATCTTACCAGACTTATCGAGAAGGTCCATAAAAGCGGTCTTGCCGTGACCGCGGATAGCCGTCAACCGTCCGGCAACACGGACTTCAGCGCCCTTTTCTTCCAGTTCCTTGACCTTGTCATGGACTTCTTTATTATGATGGGTCACCTTATAGGCATGACCAAAAGGCAGGATACCCTTTTCTTCCAGCTTATGCATCTTGTCCATACGGACAGCGACTTGTTCGCTGACTTCTTCAGCAGCGCCCGTATCCACAGCGGGCTGGTTCTTCAATTCTTCCGACATTCATTTCACTCCTTGGCTGCAGCTTTTTTCTTCTTCCCTGCACTGGGTTTGGCAATGCTGACAATCTTATAGCTCAGCTCACCAGCCGGCGTCGGAACCTTGCATACGGAACCCACTTTTTGGCCCAAGATGGCCTTGCCTACAGGGGATTCGTTGGAAATGCGGGGAGGATCGGCCATGGGGTCAGCTTCCGTCGTACCCACAACCGTGTATTCCTCTTCTTCTTCCGTTTCCATATCTTTGATGGTGACCTGGGATCCCAAGGAAACCACCTTTTTATTGATTTCGGAATCCTTGATAACCTTTGCATTGCGGATCATCTTTTCCAAGGTGAGAATACGGCCTTCGACAAAGGCCTGTTCGTTCTTGGCGTCATCATATTCGGAGTTTTCGCTGATATCACCATAGGAAATAGCGACCTTCAGCCGTTCTGCCACTTGCTGTCTTTTTTCAGAACGAAGATAGTCCAATTCGTCTTCTAACTTTTTGAGACCTTCTTCAGTTAAAATTGTTTCCTGTTCAGCCATCGTTCACGACTCCTTTTCGGCTTTGATCCCACAAAACCGGCCCATTTGGCCGCCGTGGGGACAGTTTCGGTAAAACTACCGTATCTTGTAAATTATAGATTAGATCCGGGGAGATGTCAATAAATGAGGAGGGCTGTTCCACCTGTTTTTACTCGGTGCAGGGCTCGCACCAAGTCTCAGCACGTGGTCCCATCCTTGCTTTTTTAGATGGATGAAAGGGGGTCATAAAAGCATGACGCATCGCAGCATGGAACGTACCGCAATTTCATGCTGAAGCCCTCCCAAAAATGCTATTGTTCGTCTCATCCTGGAATGATTATAGCGGCATTCCCCGTTACACAAAAACAATGCCGCTATTTTTGCCATCCGCCTGATACGATGTCAGACGAAGATAAGGGGTAAAAGGGCGCTGCACTCCGACCCATCACCGAAAGGACCTACACGCTGCGCAGCTTCAGGCAGCTTTTGCTCTTCTGTCCAAACAAGGGGATGGATTGGCGCTAAGAGGCCAACGTGGCTTCAAAGTGCGTTTCTGTCAAAAAGAAAGCTAAAGGAAAAGGCTTGAAGCCAGAAGAAAAAACGTGACGCTCAGCCCCAAACCAATTAAGCCGTGGAGAACGCTCGCTCACTTCTCCACGGCTTTTTGCTTGAGGCTCCGATCTAGTTTTCTTCGCTTATCCTTTGCAGCTCGTGCAGTCCTTGGTCTGGGGTACAAGGAGTTTCCACAGACAGCCTTCCAGAAGGACGCCTTCATGGGGATTGGTTCCTTCATTCAAGGTCGTTTCAATGACAAAACTCAAAAAGTCCGCTGCATGCTGGACGGCAAGGTTCAGATCCTTCCCGCGCAGGATGTAGGCAAGAAGCGTGCTGGTAAAGATATCTCCTGTACCGCAGGTCCCAAAGGGGAGTTTTGGTACTTCATACTTTTCCGGGAAAAGCTGACTGTCCGTCTGACTGGCAATGGCAATATGGCCGCTGTCCGTAGGAACACTCGTAATGACGATTGCTTTGGGTCCCAGAGAAAGGAGCTTATCGCACAGGGTTTCGAGTTCCTTATCCGTCGGGGGCTTCGCCTGATAGGGTGTATCCGTAAGGAGACAGGCTTCGGTGTAATTGGGCGTAATGAGTGTTGCATGGGAAACAAGCTTTTTCATGGAAGCTGCCATGGTCTCATCAAAAACAGGATAGAGTTTTCCGTCGTCGGCCATGGCCGGATCGACAACAACGCTCTTCCCCCCACCACCAAAACGGCCGATGGCATCAATCACCACATCAACCTGGGCCGAACTTGCCAAAAAGCCGCTGTAAATGGCATCAAAGGAAAGGCCCAGTTCCTGCCACTTATCCATGGACGATGTCATTTCATCTGTAAGGTCCTTACTATGGAACTTGCCATAGGTCAGGTTATTGCTGTAAAGGGCAGTCGGGAAGGGACAGACCTGGCTTCCCAAGGCTGACAGGACCGGAATGGCAGCCGTCAGCGAACAGCGGCCAAAGCTGCAGAGATCATGAATAGCAAGGACGCGATTTATTTTCATGGTGAAAACCCCTTTCTTTTTCCGTGTTTTTCCTATTGTAAGCCTCTTCAGGGCCATTGAAAATGCACGGTTTTCCTCTTAAACCAGCAAAGACCGTGCCTGCTGCAGGATGGGGAAACCCCAATTTTGGGTTCTATAATTTATTTTGGGGCGCTAAAGTGACCGTCCAGATGCGTGTCCTC
>NZ_QTNG01000019.1:0-14738 GCF_003603525.1 Acidaminococcus sp. AM33-14BH
CGAAGGCGGCCGTACCGTTGGCGCTGGTGTTGTTACCGAAATCGAAGAATAATCTTCGAAATAATCTTTAAAGCCCAAGCGAGGGGCTTGACAAAAGCCCCTCACTTCTTTATGTTATTATGGGCCCGCGATGAGGCAAGAGATGGCTTCCGCCCGAGAGGTCAGGAAGGGAACTTTTGCTGAGTATGTCCGTTCATTGAAACGTGGCGATTGGAGGAATTAAGCACAATGGCAAAGACTCAAAAAATCCGTATACGCCTGAAAGCGTATGACTACAAAGCACTGGACCTGAGCGCTTCCAAGATTGTGGAAACGGCAAAACGTACCGGTGCACAGGTTTCTGGTCCGATTCCGCTTCCTACGGAAAAGAACATCTACACGATCCTGCGTTCCCCTCATGTCAACAAGGACTCCCGTGAACAGTTCGAAATGAGAACCCACAAGAGACTCGTTGATATCCTGGAACCGACACCTAAGACGATCGACGCACTGACCCGCTTGGATCTTCCTGCTGGTGTAGATATTGAGATCAAAGCGTAAGGAGGTGCGATGATGGCTAGAGGAATCTTAGGTAAAAAATTAGGCATGACCCAGATTTTCGAAGCTGACGGTACGCTCGTCCCTGTAACCGTTGTTGAAGCAGGTCCCTGCGTGGTGCTTGCCAACAAGACGGAAGAGACGGACGGCTATAACGCCATTCAGCTCGGATTTGGTGATATCAAAGAAAAACACGTTAATAAACCCATGAAGGGTTTCTTCGACAAGGCTGGTGTCGCTCCTGTCAAATTCGTACGGGAATTCCGTCTTGCTGAAGCTTCTGAATATAAAGTCGGCGATAAGATTGCAGCTGACATCTTTGCAGCTGGTGATCTCGTTGACGCCATCGGCGTTTCCCGCGGTAAGGGCTTCGCTGGTACGATTGAACGCCACAACTTCGCTCGTGGTCCTATGAAACACGGTTCCAAGAGCCACCGTGAACCGGGCTCCAACGGTCCGATGCATTCCGGTCCTGGCGGACGTGTAATCAAAGGCAAGAAGCTTCCTGGCCGCCTGGGTGGTCAGAGTGCGACCGTTCAAAGACTGACGATTGCCAAAGTGGATGCAGAACGCAACCTCATCATGGTCAAGGGTTCTGTTCCTGGTGCCGCTGGTACCTTCCTGATGCTTAGAGACACGGTTCGCCCCGTTGTCAAAAAAGCTGACAAGAAATAATTCGAAAGGAGGGCGTTACAATGCCGAAAGTTGCAATTTACGATCTGACCGGTAAAAAGACCGGTGAAGAAATAGAATTGATGGATTACGTCTTTGGCGTAGAATTCAACGAAGCCGTTGTCCACCAGGCTGTTGTTATGCAGCAAGCCAATGAACGTCAAGGCACCCATGCTACCAAAACCCGCGGTATGGTCCGTGGTGGCGGCAGAAAGCCTTGGAAACAGAAAGGTACTGGCCGTGCCCGTGCCGGTTCCGTTCGTTCCCCTCTGTGGGTCGGCGGCGGTACCATCTTTGGACCGAGTCCCCGCAGCCATGCTATCGATATGCCCCGTAAAGCCCGTCGCCTTGCTATCCGCTGCGCACTGAGCTCCAAGGTTGCCGATGGCTCCCTCGTTATCGTTGATGGTCTTTCCTTTGCCGATAACAAAACCAAGAACACCGTTGAAATGCTCAAAGGCTTCGAAGCTTCTAATAAGAAAGCCCTGATCATCACGGACGGTGAAAACGAAAACGTTGAACTTTCTTCCCGCAACATTGAGAAAGTCAAGGCACTCAGCAACGACTGCCTGAATGTTTTCGACATCCTGAATGCAGAAAAAGTACTGCTGGCCAAAGATGCCGTAGCTAGAATTGAGGAGGTGCTCGCATAATGGCTGCTAATCCTCGCGACATCATCATTAGACCTATCGTTACCGAAAAGACTTCTGATATGATGAAGGACAACAAATATACTTTCCAGGTAGCTATGGGAGCTAACAAGACAGAAATCCGCCAAGCCATTGAAGCCATCTTCAATGTCAAGGTTGTTAACGTCAACACTGTCCGCGTTGAAGGCAAGAAAAAACGTATGGGCAGATTTGAAGGTAAGCGTTCCGATTACAAGAAAGCAATTGTAAAGCTCGCTAGTGGCAATACGATTCCGCTCTTCGAAGGAATGTAATTCGTCTAAGGAGGTCAAAACATGGCTATTAAAAGCTTTAATCCGTATTCTCCTTCTAGACGCAGCATGACTGTGTCCACCTTTGAAGAGATTACGACGGATAAGCCCCATCGCCCTTTGGTTGTCAAACTGAACAAGCATGCCGGCCGCAACTACACCGGTAAGACCACGGTCCGTCATCAGGGCGGCGGCCACAAGAGACAATATCGTATCATCGATTTCAAACGTACGAAGGACAATATCCCGGCTAAAGTGGCTACGATCGAATACGATCCTAACCGTTCTGCCAACATTGCCCTTTTGAACTATGCTGACGGCGAAAAACGCTACATCCTGGCTCCTCAGGGCCTGAAGGTCGGCGATGTCGTCGTAAGCGGTCCCGAAGCTGATATCAAGGTCGGCAACACGCTGCCGCTCCTCAATATCCCCCTTGGTACCATGGTCCACAACGTCGAAATGAAAATCGGCAAAGGTGGTCAGCTTGGCCGTTCTGCTGGCGCTGGTATCCAGCTCATGGCTAAGGAAGGCAGCTATGCCCTGCTCCGTCTCCCCTCTGGTGAGCTCCGTCAGGTCCACATCAACTGCCGTGCAACCATCGGCGAAATCGGCAACCTGGATCACGAAAACCTGACCCTTGGTAAAGCCGGCCGTTCCCGTTGGCTTGGTGTCCGTCCTGCTAACCGCGGTGTTGCGATGAACCCGAACGACCATCCGCATGGCGGTGGTGAAGGTCACTCCCCTGTTGGTCGTAAGCGTCCTGTTACTCCTTGGGGCAAGAGTGCTTTTGGTACTCGTACCCGGAAGAACAAGAAAGCTTCCAGCAAACTGATCCTGAAACGCAGAACGAAATAACCAAGTACTGGGAAAGGAGGCATAACCCGTGTCCAGATCTGTAAAAAAAGGACCGTACGTCCAGGAAAGCCTGAAAAAGAAAATTGATGCCCTGAATGCTGCAGGGGAAAAGAAAGTCGTCAAGACTTGGAGCCGCAGCTCTACGATTCTCCCTGAATTCCTGGGGCATACCATTGCTGTTCATGACGGCCGCAAACATGTTCCCGTCTACATTACGGAAGATATGGTTGGCCATAAACTCGGCGAATTTGCACCGACCCGCCTCTTCAGAGGCCATGGTGATAAAGCGGCTGCTGTCGCTGGTAAATAATTAGGGGAAGGAGGAACCATACGATGGAAGAAGCTAAGGCTGTTGCCAAATATATCCGCATCGCACCGCGCAAACTGCGCATTGTGATCAACCTCATCCGCGGTAAGTCCGTGAACGAAGCATTCGCAATCCTCAAGTACACCCCTAAGGTTGGTTCTGAAGTGATTGAGAAGGTGCTTCGCTCGGCTGTTGCCAATGCGGAACATAATTTCGACATGAACGTTGATAATCTGGTAGTGTCCAGCGCATTTGTGGACCAGGGTCCGACCATGAAAAGAATTCATCCACGCTCCCGTGGACAGGCATTCAAGATCCTGAAACGCTCCAGTCACGTGACTGTTGCTGTATCCGAAAAATAATCATCCTGTCAGAAGGAGGGAATGAATAGTGGGTCAGAAAGTTAATCCACATGGTTTTAGGGTTGGCGTAATCGATGATTGGGATTCCAAGTGGTTCGCCGACAAAGACTATCAAAAATATCTTTTGGAAGATATCAAAATCCGTGAATTCATTAAAGATAAACAGTTCCAGGCTGGCATTTCCCGTGTAGCCATCGAAAGAACCGAACAAAAGATGCGTATTTCCATCTACACGGCTAAACCGGGTATTGTCATTGGCCGTCAGGGCAGCAATATTGAGCTCCTCAAGAAGGATCTTGCTAAACTGACTGACAGCAAACTGGACATCAACATCATCGAGGTCAAATCCCCCGATATGGACGCTACCCTCGTTGCTGAAAACGTAGCTGGCCAGCTGGAACGCCGTATCGCTTTCCGCCGTGCCATGAAACAGTGCGTAGGCCGTACCATGCGCTTGGGTGCAAAAGGAATCAAGATCACCTGCTCCGGCCGTCTTGGCGGTGCTGAAATTGCCCGTACCGAATCTTATCGTGACGGCAGCATTCCCCTGCACACCCTGCGTGCCAACATTGACTATGGTACTGCTGAAGCCCATACCACCTATGGCCGCATCGGCATCAAGGTATGGATCTATAAAGGTGAAGTTCTCCCGACTGTGAAAGCAGCCGCTAAGAAAGAAGCTCCTGAAGGGCAAGAAGGAGGGGCGAAATAATGTTATTACCAAAGAGAGTACAGCATCGTAAACAACATAGAGGACGCATGAAGGGCCGCGCAATGCGTGGTAATCGTGTAGCACACGGCGAGTATGGTTTGGTCGCCCTGGAACCGTCCTGGATCACCAACCGTCAGATCGAGGCTGCCCGTATTGCTATGACCCGTTACATCAAACGTGGCGGTCAAGTCTGGATCCAGATTTTCCCGGACAAACCTGTCACCGCTAAAGCCGCTGGCTCCCGTATGGGTAGTGGTAAAGGTTCCCCTGAATACTGGGTTGCCGTTGTCAAACCGGGCCGCGTGATGTTCGAAATGGCTGGCGTAACGGAAGAAGTTGCTCGCGAAGCGATGCGTCTTGCTGGCAACAAACTGCCGATCAAGACCCGTTTTGTTAGCAAGGAACAGCTGGATGCCGAAGTCACCGCGCGTGAAAATGGAGTAGGTGGTGAAGCTTAATGAAAACTAAAGAAATCAGAGAAATGTCTGGCAGCGATCTCGATGCAAAGCTGGCCGGCTTGAAAGACGAACTTTTCAACCTGCGTTTTCAAATGGCGACGGGACAACTGGAAAACCCCATGAAGATCCGTGAAGTCAAGAAGTCCATCGCCCAGATCAAAACGATCCAGAGAGAACGCGAGATTAACTCCTGATTGGAGTTATACCTAAGCGAAGGAGGCAACATTTCGTGGCTGAAGAAAGAAACATGCGTGTTACGCGTACGGGCAAAGTCGTTAGCGACAAGATGCAAAAGACCGTAGTGGTCGCCATCGAACGTCTGGTTCAGCATCCCCTCTATAAAAAAGGCGTAATGCATACCATCAAATTGAAGGCTCATGACGAAAACAACGATGCACATGTTGGTGATACCGTTAAGATTGCGCAGACCCGTCCTTTGTCCAAGGATAAGTGCTGGCGTGTCGTTGAAATCGTTGAACGCGCAAAATAAGATTGACTGATAGACTGCTGGGCAGTCTTGCTCAGCAAGGGAGGTAAACCATGATTCAACAACAGACGGTGCTGAATGTTGGCGACAATACCGGTGCCAAGAAGATTATGTGTATCCGCGTATTGGGCGGTTCTTATCGTAGATACGCCAATATCGGCGATGTGATTGTAGCTGCTGTTAAGGATGCAACACCCGGTGGCGTTGTCCAAAAAGGTCAAGTCGTAAAGGCCGTTGTCGTCCGTTCCGTCAAAGGCACTCGCCGTGCTGACGGTTCCTACATTCGTTTCGACGAAAACGCAGCTGTCGTTATCAAAGACGACAAGAGCCCGGTGGGCACTCGTATTTTTGGACCAGTTGCACGTGAACTTCGTGAAAAAGATTACATGAAGATCATTTCCCTGGCCCCGGAAGTACTCTAAGAAGGAGGTATCGCGAACATGACCAAATTACACGTAAGAAAAGGCGATACCGTTGTGGTACTCGCCGGCAAAGATAAAGGCAAGGAAGGCAAAGTTGTAGCTGCTTTCCCTAAAAAAGGCAAAGTTACCGTTGAAGGCGTCAGCGTTGTGAAGCGCCACAGCAAACCGAGCCAGAAAAACCCGCAGGGCGGCATTGTGGAAAAGGAATCCCCGATTTCTTCTTCCAACGTCATGATTGTCTGCCCGGCTTGCAAGAAACCGACCCGTATTAAGAAAGTGGCTGTTGGTGACGGATTCGCCAGAGCTTGCAAGAAATGCGGCGAAGTCATCGATAAATAATACGGGAAGGAGGAGAACAAATGGCAACCAGATTGCAAGAAAAATACACTTCCGAAGTCTGCAAAGGCTTAATGGAAAAGTTCAATTATAAGAATGTCAACGAACTTCCGAAACTGGAAAAAGTTGTCATCAACATTGGCTGCGGCGATGCTGTCACCAACAGCAAAGCCATTGATTCCGCAGTTGAGGACCTGACTGTTATTTCCGGCCAGAAACCCCTCATCACGAAAGCCAAGAAATCCATCGCTGCTTTCAAACTGCGTGAAGGCATGCCCATTGGTGTCAAGGTTACGCTCCGCGGCAGCCGCATGTATGAATTCCTTGATAAATTCATGAACATCGCTCTTCCTCGTGTCCGTGACTTCCGTGGTGTCAATCCCCAGTCCTTTGACGGTCGTGGCAACTACTCCATCGGCCTCAAGGAACAGCTGATTTTCCCGGAAATCGACTATGATAAGGTTGATAAAGTCCGCGGCATGGACGTAATCATCGTTACGACGGCTAAGAGTGACGAAGAAGGCAGAGAGCTCTTGAGACTGCTCGGTATGCCGTTCAGTGCGTAAGGAGGAGTAAAACCGTGGCAAAGACCGCATTGATTGAGAAATGGAAAGCGGAACCTAAGTTCAAGGTTCGTCAATATAACCGCTGCAAGATTTGTGGCAGACCGCACGCTTACATGCGCAAGTTCGGCATTTGCCGTATCTGCTTCCGGAAATACGCTTATGAAGGCGCTATCCCCGGTGTTAAAAAAGCAAGCTGGTAAGAGCGCAAATTCAGGAAGGAGGATATTCGCAAATGACTATGACTGATCCGATTGCCGATATGCTTACGCGCATCCGTAATGCAAACTCGGTTCATCACGATAAAGTTGAAATCCCCTGTTCCAAAATCAAGACTGCCATTGCAGAGATTTTGAAGAACGAAGGTTTCATCAAAGATTTCGAAGTCGTTCCCGGAAAGCATCAAGATGTGATCCGCGTACTTCTGAAATATGGTCCGAACAAGGAACATGTTATTTCCGGCATTAAACGTATCTCCAAACCCGGCCTCCGGGTTTACTCCCAGAAAGACCAGCTGCCTCGCGTACTGGGTGGCCTGGGGATCGCTGTTATCTCCACCAGCAAGGGCATGATGACTGACAAGGCTGCCCGCAAGGCTGGACTTGGCGGCGAAGTCATCGCTTACGTTTGGTAAGATCATCCTAGGACCGGAGGTGCTTATAAGTGTCAAGAATTGGTAAGAATCCGATTACCGTCCCTGATAAGGTTACGGTAACCGTGAACGATAATCTGGTCACCGTCAAGGGACCGAAAGGCGAACTTTCCCGCCAGATCAACAAAGAAATTAGCGTGGAACTCAAAGACGGCGTCATCACCGTGACCCGCCCCAGCGATGATAAGACCCATCGCTCTCTCCACGGCCTGTCCCGTACCTTGATCAACAACATGATCATCGGTGTTACGGAAGGCTATTCCAAGAGCCTGGAAATTCAGGGTGTTGGTTACCGTGCTGCTAAACAGGGCAAGGCCATCAGCTTTACGCTCGGCTTCTCCCATCCCTGCGTCATGGAACCGCCCGAAGGCATCACCTTTGATGTTCCTGGTCCGAGCCAGATCGTTGTATCCGGTATCGACAAGGAAAAAGTGGGTGCTGTTGCCGCTGAAATCCGCAGCCTGCGTGCTCCTGAACCTTATAAAGGCAAAGGGATCCGTTACGTTGGCGAACATATCATCCGCAAGGTTGGTAAAGCGGGCGCCAAAGGCAAGAAGTAATTTCTAGAAGGAAGGAGTGAATCTCTTGCTGAACAAGAAAGATAAGAACGCTGCACGTCAGAAACGTCACGTGCGCATGCGCAGAAATATTGTGGGTACTGCTGAAAGACCCCGTTTTAACGTATATCGCTCCCTGAGCAACATCTATGCTCAGATCATCAACGATGAAACCGGCGAAACCCTCGTCGCTGCTTCCACGGTTGAAAAGGCCAACAAAGAAAACTACGGCGGCAACATCGAAGCAGCCAAGGTTGTTGGTGCTGAAATCGCCAAGAAAGCCCTTGAAAAAGGGATCAAGACCGTTGTGTTTGACCGTGGTGGTTACCTGTACCATGGCCGCGTAGCTGCTCTTGCAGAAGCTGCTCGCGAAGCTGGCCTGGAATTTTAACAGAGGGAGGACATTTAAGTGGCTAATTTTGAAAAACAAGATGACGGCTTCAAAGAAAGAGTCGTCTTCATTAACCGCGTAGCTAAAGTCGTCAAAGGCGGACGTCGTTTCTCCTTCTCTGCTTTGGTTGTTGTCGGCGACGAAAATGGCAAAGTTGGCATGGGCATGGGCAAAGCTGCCGAAGTGCCTGAAGCCATCCGTAAGGGTGTGGAAGATGCCAAGAAGAACCTCATCACGGTTCCGATGAAGGGCTCCACCATTCCTCATGAAATCATCGGCATCTTTGGTGCTGGCCGCGTCCTTCTGAAACCGGCTGCCCCTGGTACCGGTGTTATCGCCGGCGGCCCGGTCCGTGCCGTCCTGGAACTGGCTGGTGTCAAAGACATCCTCACCAAATCCCAGGGAACTTCCAACCCGAACAACGTTGTTCGCGCAACGCTGGAAGGCCTGAAGCTCCTGAAAAATGCTGCAGATGTTGCTGCCCTGCGCGGTAAGACTGTAGAAGAATTGTTAGGCTAAGGAGGACAGCGAGATGGCACAAGTTAAAATCACGCTTACCCGTAGCTTGATTGGTTATCCGAAAGACCAGCGCGCAACCGTTAAGGCCCTGGGCTTGGGTAAGATCCGTACCAGTGTTGTAAAAGAAGATAGTGCTTCCCTCCGTGGTATGCTCCACAAGGTTGCACATCTTGTTGAAGTCGAAGAAGTCAAGGCTTAAGGAGGGCTTGCGATGTATCTGCATGAATTAGCACCCGCTCCTGGCTCCAAGAAATCCCGCGTCCGTGTTGGCCGTGGTCTTGGTTCCGGACTGGGCAAGACATCCGGTAAAGGCCAAAAAGGTCAGAAATCCCGTAGTGGCGGGGTAAAGCGTCCTGGATTCGAAGGTGGCCAGAAGCCGTTATACCTGCGTCTGCCGAAACGCGGTTTCTACAATAAATTCGGCGCTCATTACACCGTTGTAAATGTCGAGGAACTGAATCGCTTTGACGACGGCGCAGTGGTCGATCCTGTATCCCTTATCGAAGAAGGTATCGTCAAGAACGTCCGCGACGGTATCCGCATCCTCGGTAACGGCGAACTTACGAAGAAGCTCACCGTCAAGGCTTGTGGCTTCAGCAAGACCGCAGAGGAAAAGATCGTTGCTGCCGGCGGTAAAGTAGAGGTGATCTAATTGGCTTCAGCCCTTGATAACCTGATGCAGGCTACAGAACTCCGAAAGAAGTTGTCTTTTACACTTGCGATGTTCATAGTATTCAGGGCTGGAACGCAAATCCCCGTTCCGGGGGTCAACGCAGCCATGATCGAACAGCTTTTCAATAACGGAAACCTGTTCGGGCTGCTCGACTTGTTCTCCGGCGGCGCACTCAGCAAATTTTCAATATTTGCTATGAGCATTACTCCTTATATCAATGCGTCGATCATCACTCAGCTTTTGACCGTGGTCATCCCGACCTTGGAAGAATGGTCCAAGGAAGGAGCGGAGGGCGCCAAAAAGATCAACAAGATCAACCGCTACGCAGCCGTTGTTCTTGGTGTGATCCAGGCAATCGGCATGGCCTATGGCCTCCGCGTTGCCGTCAATAACCCGACTTTCTTCTCCTACCTCACCATTGTCGTCTCCCTGACGGCAGGTACGATTCTCCTCATGTGGATCGGTGAGCAAATTACGGCGCGAGGGATCGGAAACGGGATCTCGCTGATCATTTTCGCTGGTATCATTTCAAGGCTTCCGAGTGGAATGGCCGTTATGTACCGGTACTTACAAGCCGGAACCATCAACATCTTCAATCTCCTGATTTTCGCAGTCCTGGCCGTACTCATGGTGATGTTTGTCGTAGCGATCACCGTCGCTTACCGCAAGATTCCCGTCCAGTACGCCAAGCGCGTTGTTGGGCGCAAGATGTACGGTGGCCATACGACCTATATTCCGCTTAAGGTCAACCAAGCCGGTGTCATGCCTATCATCTTCGCCTCTTCCGTATTGATGTTTCCTGTAACGATTGCCCAGTTCATCCAGGTTCCCTGGGTGCAGAAGGTAGCCAGCTATCTCCAATGGGGCACTCCGCTGCAGACAACACTGTACGTACTGCTCATCCTGTTCTTTACTTACTTCTATACGGCAGTAAGCCTCAACATCCCTGAGATGTGCGACAACATCAAGAAGTATGGCGGGTTCATCCCGGGCCTTCGTCCTGGCAAGCCGACCATTGCTTACCTTGATAAGATCATGAACAGGATCACCTTGGCAGGGGCCGTATTCCTCGCCTTCATTGCGGTGATGCCAAACATCATCGTGTGGCTGACGGGAATCTCCGGCATCTACTTTGGCGGTACGGCACTCCTCATCGTTGTTGGTGTTGCCCTCGATACGATGAAGCAGGTTGAATCCATGGTACTGATGCGTCATTACCAAGGCTTCATGAAATAGGAGAGAAAATATGCATATTCTTTTAATGGGACCTCCCGGCGCAGGCAAGGGAACCCAAGCAGAAAAATTAGTTGCCGACTTCCCAATTCCCCATATTTCCACGGGAGATATGTTCCGTGCGGCTGTGAAAAATGGAACGGAACTGGGCAAGGAAGCCAAGAAATATATGGACGCCGGCGGACTGGTGCCCGACGAAGTCACCATTGGAATCGTACGGGAACGCCTGAGCCAGCCGGACTGTGTCAAAGGATTCATCCTGGATGGATTCCCACGCACGAAGGAACAGGCTGCTGCTCTTGATGACATCCTGAAGGACCTCAAGATCGAGCTTGACGCCGCTGTGAACATTGCTGTTCCCGACGCCGACCTTGTCAGCCGCGTAACGGGCCGCCGCATCTGCAAGGCCTGTGGCGCAACCTTCCATGTCACCTTCAATCCCCCCAAAAAGGAAAATGTCTGTGACAAATGCGGCGGATCCCTCTACCAGCGGGATGATGACAAGGAAACGACTGTAAAGAAACGTTTGGAAGCGTATCATAGCCAAACAGCTCCTCTGATTGCGTATTACAAAGCTGCCGGCGTGTACAAGGAAATCGATGGCACCCAGCCCATTGACAAGGTCTATGCTGACGTTGTCAAGGCTGTAAAGGGTAAGTAAGGAGGCAGGATTGTGTCGAAACAAGATGCTATTGAAGTAGAAGGTACGGTCCTTGAATCCCTGCCTAATGCCATGTTCCGGGTCAAACTGGAAAATGACCACGAAATCCTTGCCCACATTTCTGGCAAAATACGTATGAACTTTATTAAGATCCTCCCTGGCGATAAGGTTACCGTCGAACTGACGCCTTATGACCTCAACCGGGGCCGGATTACTTATCGGTTTAAATAAGAGGATTGGCAAGAGGAGGTTCAGCAACAATGAAAGTTAGACCGTCTGTAAAACGCATTTGCGAAAAATGCAAGATCATTAAGCGCAAAGGCCGCGTTATGGTCATTTGCGAAAACCCGAAACATAAACAAAGACAAGGTTAAGAAGGAGGTGCTTTGAATAATGGCTCGTATCGCCGGTGTAGATTTGCCGAGAGATAAGCGTGTTGAATATGCTCTGCCGTATATTTACGGTATTGGCCTGACCCTTTCCCGCGAAATCCTGGAAAAGACTGGGATCAACCCGGATACCCGTGTCCGTGACCTGACGGAAGCTGAAATCGCAAAGCTTCGTGAGCTCCTGGATCACGAATATAAAGTAGAAGGTGACCTCCGCCGTGAGGAATCCCTGAACATCAAGCGTCTGGTGGAAATTGGCTGCTATCGTGGCCGTCGCCACAGAGCAGGTCTGCCTGTTCGTGGTCAGAACACCAAGAACAACGCCCGTACTCGCAAAGGCCCCAAGAACGTTGGCGGCAAGAAGAAATAATCGTAAGGAGGGATCAGACGAGTGGCTGGTAAGAAAGTTGTCCGTAACAAACGGAAAGTAAGCAAAAACATTGAAGCTGGTGTGGCACATATTCGTTCCACCTTTAATAACACCATCGTAACGATTTCCGATACGACCGGTGCAGTCCTCAGCTGGGCATCCGCAGGCGGCATGGGCTTCCGCGGTTCCCGTAAGAGCACTCCCTTCGCAGCTCAGATGGCTGCTGAAACGGCTGCCAAAGCCGCTATGGAACATGGCCTGAAGAGAATCGAAGTCTTCGTCAAGGGCCCGGGTGCTGGCCGTGAAGCCGCAATCCGTGCACTGCAGGCCGCAGGTCTCGAAGTTGAATCCATCAAGGACGTAACTCCGATCCCGCATAACGGCTGCCGTCCGCCTAAACGCAGAAGAGTATAATGGAGGTGAAGTGTTAGATGGCTATTGATAAGACTCCTGTTCTGAAAAGATGCAGATCCTTGGGCATGTCTCCGGCTTTCGTCGGTGTGATGAAGGAATCTCACCGTCAGCCGAAACGTCAGTTCAAGAAGAAGAGCGAATACGGTATGCAGCTGGCTGAAAAACAGAAAGCCAAGTTCATCTATGGCGTTCTGGAAAAACAGTTCCGCGGCTACTATGAAAAAGCAAAGAAAATGGAAGGCATCGCTGGTACCAACCTGCTGATCCTTCTGGAACGCAGACTGGACAACGTTGTGTACCGTCTGGGTCTTGCTCGTACGCGCCGTCAGGCTCGTCAGCTCGTTACCCATGGTCACATTGCCGTAAACGGCAAGCGCCTGGACATCCCCTCTGCGCTCGTCAAAGCCGGTGATGTTGTTTCCGTTATGGAAGGAAGCCGCAGCTCCGCTTACTTCAAAGGTATGGCAGAAACCCTCGGCAAGAGCGCTGTTCCTGCTTGGATCTCTGTGGACGGACAGAACCTCAGCGGAAAGGTTGACCGTCTGCCTGTTCGTGATGAAATCGATGTTCCTATCGAAGAACAGCTCATCATCGAACTGTACTCCAAGTAATCTTATACTGTTCTCCACAATAGATACTGCGTATTGTGGTAATGCGCAAAAGGAGGCTTCCGCATGAAGGAAATTGAAAAACCGAGCCTTGTTATCGACGAAATTTCCCCTGATGGACGATACGGAAAGTTTGTCTGGGAACCTTTGGAACGTGGATACGGTATTACCTTAGGCAACAGCCTGCGTCGTGTGCTCCTGTCCTCCCTGTCCGGCATGGCCGTCACGGGAATCAAGATCGATGGTGTGCTCCATGAGTTCTCCACCATCGAGGGGGTACGGGAAGACGTCGCAGATATCGTTTTAAATATCAAAGCCTTGTGCTTCAAGGTGAACCTGGATGACCAGGGCACCTATGAACCCAAGACTTTCTATATCAAGAAGTCCGGCGAAGGTGAAGTGACCGGTGCCGACATCATTACCGACCAGGATACGGAAGTTCTGAATCCGGAGCTGCACATTGCAACCCTCGACAAGAACGCCAACCTGAATATGGAAATCTATGTCGATATCGGACGCGGCTACGTCTCAGCTGATAAGAACAAATCCAAGGATCAGCCCATTGGATTCATTCCTGTCGACTCCATCTATTCTCCAATCACGCGCGTCAAGTTTGGCGTCACCGACACTCGTGTCGGCAACGTCACCAACTATGACCGCCTGACCCTGGAAGTTTGGACCGACGGCAGCTTGGGACCGGATGAAGCCGTGACGAGTGCTGCTGAAATCCTGATCAACTACCTGGCCCTCTTCAAGACCACCAATGTTCCCAAAATCCAGGGGAGCGAAGAAAGTGGCAAACCCGATGAGGAAGGAACGAAATCGTCCGTGCTCCAGATGTCCATTGACGATCTGGACCTCACCGTCCGTTCCAACAATTGCCTCAGACGGGCCGGCATCAACACGGTAGAGGATATCATCAACAAGACGGAAGACGAGCTCATTTGCGTCCGTAACCTCGGAAGCAAATCCTTGGAAGAAGTCAAGAATAAGATTGAGGAACTGGGCCTTCACCTGCGCAGCTCCGACGAAGAATAATAGGAGGAAGACGAAACATGGCATACAGAAAATTGGGCCGCAGCTCCAGCAACCGGAAAGCGCTGTTCCGTAGCGTCCTGACCGCCTTCTTCAAAAACGAGAGAATTGAGACCACTGAAACCAAAGCCAAGGAAATCAGCGGTCTGGCAGAAAAACTCATTACGACGGCCAAAACCGATGATCTGGCTAGCCGCCGTAAAGTTCTGGCCTTCCTCGTAGATGAAGAAGCCACGAAGAAACTCTTCGAAGTCATTGCCCCGAAATACAAGGAACGCAATGGCGGTTACACCCGCATCTACAAGACCAGCCCTCGCCGCGGCGATGCTGCTGATATGGCCATTCTGGAACTCATCTGATTGGGTCTCAAGGCATAAAAAACAACCCCTGCAGCCATAAAGCTGCAGGGGTTGTTTTTATGCTCGGCGCAGAAATCGGGTTGATTTGATGCAGTGGTGCTGTGATGCTAAAAGCCTCGAAGGAACTGAAAGGGGCGGTCCCAAACCGCCCTTCGGGAGGGGGCGGAACTTAATCGGTTCTTTGTCAAATTTTGGGGTGCTAAAGTGTCTATGCACTCCTGGAGAG